>DASWGF010000121.1:0-1863 GCA_036393875.1 Candidatus Dormiibacterota bacterium | reverse complement strand
CCTCGATGAGATCAATGCCCAGTGGCAGGGGCGGACCGGTAAGCGGGCTGTGGTCTCGTATGCGGCGAGTTCCGCGCTCGCCAAGCAGATCGAGCAAGGAGCGCCAGCTGACATCTTCATCTCCGCGGATCTCGACTGGATGGAATACCTGGCCGAGCGCAAACTCATCAGGCCGGAAACGCGGTCAGACCTCCTTTCCAACCGCCTGGTACTCATTGCTCCAAAGGGAACTAATCTGCAGGTCGATATTAAACCAGGGTTTCCGCTCGCCTCGCTTCTTGGACAGGGCCATCTCGCATTGGCCAACACGGACGCGGTCCCGGCTGGAAAATACAGCAAGGCGGCGCTCGAAATGCTCGGCGTTTGGGAGCTGGTCAAGGGTCGCATTGCCCAGGCCGAGAACGTGCGCGCCGCACTCCTCCTGGTCTCCCGAGGCGAAGCACCGCTCGGCATCGTTTACGAGTCTGATGCGGTCTCCGACCCGAGCGTTGTGACGGTCGGGATATTGCCCGACGCAACGCACCCCCGCATCATCTATCCCATCGCACTGACAAGCGGCTCGACAAGCCCGGACGCAGGAGGTTTCCTCGACGAGCTCAAATCGCCGCAAGCGCGCACTATTTTTGAGAAACAGGGCTTCACGATGCTGAACTGAGGCGCCCGGTGCCCACCTTGACACCTGAGGAAATGACTGCGGTCAGATTGAGCGTACGGGTCGCGCTCTGGGCTACGGTCGCGAGCCTGGCGCCAGGGCTGCTCATCGCCATGCTGCTGTCCCGGGGCAAGTTCTGGGGCAGGTCGATCCTAAATGGTATTGTGTTCCTACCGCTGGTGCTCCCGCCCGTGGTCACCGGATTCATCCTACTCCTCCTGTTCGGCCGCCGCGGGCCGATCGGCGCCTTCCTGGCTGACACGTTCGGGATCGTGTTCGCGTTCCGGTGGACGGGCGCGGCCCTCGCCAGCGCCGCGATGGGATTCCCGCTCCTGGTGCGCGCGATGCAGCTGTCGATCGACGCGGTCGACCGCGGACTCGAGGACGCGGCGAGCACACTCGGTGCCCATCCCGTTTGGGTTTTCCTCACAGTCACGCTGCCGCTCATGCTGCCGGGCATCATCGCCGGCACCATCCTCTCGTTCGCGCGCGCCATGGGAGAGTTCGGCGCGACTATCACCTTCGTGTCCAACATCCCGGGTGAAACCCAGACGCTTCCGTCGGCCATCTACACATTCACGCAGATACCCGGTGGCGAACCAGCGGCGTTTCGGCTCACGGCGATAGCGGTCGCCGTCGCCATGTTCGCCCTCCTCGTTTCGGAAGCAATCGGGCGCGTGGTTGGGCGCCGGATCGGAGTCGAGGCATGATCACGGTCGATGTGCGGCATCGGCTCGGGTCAATCGAGCTTGAAGCCCAATTCGTCAGCGAGGGGGGCGTCACGGCGCTGTTCGGACGATCCGGGGCGGGCAAGACATCGCTCGCCAACATCATCTGCGGCCTCATCCGTCCCGACCGAGCTCACATCTCGCTTGACGGCGACGTCCTCGTCGACACTAAGCGGCACATCTTCGTGCCAAAGCATCGCCGCCGCATCGGTTACATCTTTCAGGAAGGACGCCTCTTCCCGCATCTCACCGTGCGCCAGAACCTGCTCTATGGTTGGTGGTTCACGCCCGCTGCCAAGCGCTTCGGCGATCTCGACCAAGTGGTCGAGCTGCTCGGTATCAGACATCTGCTCCGCCGCCGTCCGGGCCTTCTCTCTGGCGGCGAGAAGCAACGAGTGGCGATAGGCCGGGCGCTGCTGGCCTCGCCCAAGCTGTTGCTAATGGATGAGCCGCTTGCGTCTCTCGACGATGCGCGCAAGGACG
>DASWGF010000120.1:0-3905 GCA_036393875.1 Candidatus Dormiibacterota bacterium | reverse complement strand
AGACCCATTTGGCATCAACACTCCCTACTCGTACTACGGCATCGGAATGTCACTGCTGATGGCGCTCCCCTACTGGGTTGCCGAGCGTCTGCATCAGGATCCCGGCGCATTTGTGATGGGCGTCAATGCTGCCGTCGTTGCCGCCACTGCAGGGACAGTGTTCGCGCTGGGCCTGGCGATGCGCGCCACCGCCCTCCAGTCTTTTGCGGCAGCGGCGCTCACAGTCTTTGGGACATTGCTCCTTCCATACGTTGCAACAGGCTTCTCTGAACCTGCTGTAGCCCTGGCGATAGCGCTCGGGTTGATCGGCGTGCAGACGAATCGACCGGTCGTGGCAGGTGCCGCTGCCGGATTCGCGCTGCTGATGCGGGTCGACTCCGCCTTTCTCGTCGTGCCAGTCCTCGCTGTGGCCACCTGGGTGGCCGGCGCACGTTCGTGGCAAGCGGCGTTGCGCTTTTCGGTTGCGCTGACGGTGGCAGTCGTCGTGACGGCGGCATACGACACGTTGCGCTACGGTGCGCCGTGGCGCACCGGGTACTTCGTCGCGACGTTCACTCACCCTCTTGTTGCTGGGCTGTACGGTCTCCTTCTCTCGCCGGCGGCCGGCCTGTTCATCTACGTCCCGCTGCTGCCGATCGCGCTGGTCGGTTTGTTCCTCGCGATACGCCGGTTGCCATTGCTGGCTGCCACGGCCCTGGCGCTGCTAGTTGTGCGAATTCCCGTTTACGCGGTGTGGTTCGGTTGGTCGGCGTACTGGGTTTGGGGACCGCGTTATCTGGTGCCAGCGATGCCGGTGCTCGCAGTCGGCCTGCTGGAGGTATGCCGGCGCTGGTCTGGGCTTCATTTAGTGGTGAAGGCGGCTCTGGCTTCTGTTCTCGCGGTGAGCAGCTTGGTTCAGGTGGTGGGAGCGGCGGTCGCGTACGAACATGCCGTTATGTTCAGTGCGCTGCTGCGCGCGCATCCCCCGGTTCTCGGGCGTGGTTTCGTGATCGACGCGTCGCTGCCGAGCACGCAGGCGGTCGTTGATCGAATCCTTTTCGACTGGTCACTGTGGCCAATCCCAGATGAAGCGCGCGACCTGATCCAAGGGCGGTACTTGAGCAGTCACTGGCTGGCGCCAACCCCCAACATCACCGCCATCGCCGCACTGCTGATCTGCGGCGCGCTGACCCTGGCTGTCGCGGTCGTTGCTGCGCGCCGGTCGGACCAGCTGGCACGGGCCACGCCGGATGGTCGAAATGGTTAGCTGGGCAGCTTCTTGATCGTGTCGCCGGCGCGCACCGTGCCGGCCACCACGACGCGGCAGTTGGCTCCCCGAAGGCGAAGCTCGCGGCCAATCGGAGAGTTGACGAATCGCAGCGCGTCGTTGCCGAAGCGCGCCGAGAACTTCGCGCATCCGGTATGCGGCGCCTCGCTGAACTCGATCACCGCCGAACCGATCTGGACTCGGCTTCCGGGGGGCAGGTTATTGCGACTGATGTCGAAATCCACATAGATCTGATCGCCGGCCATGGCCCAGCGCTCGCGCTCGCCGGCGATGGCCGCGGCTGCTCTTGCGTTCATCAAGGTGAGCTGCGCCTCCGGATTCGGGCCGCCGTCGGCAGTGTGGCGGCTGCCACGAGCGCGCCAGGTATCGCCCTCGAGTCCGTCTCGGTCGTCGAGACAGGCCTCACTCAAGACTTCCCGCTCGTCCTCCGCCGGCCGGCGGGCGATCAGCTCCACGGTCCCACCGTCCGCGGGGGCCTCGCGGATATGGTCGAGGCTCTGCTCGAGACCGGTCAGCTCAGCGTGCTGCAGCATGCGCGTATTTTGGCGGGTGCGCGAGGCGGGCGGCAACCACTACGGACGATTCAGCATCTCCCTGCTCGGTCCAGACAGCGATCAGGGCGGGGTCGCAGGGGTCAGGAAGCGCGTCGGGTCGACCACCTGGTCGTTGATACGGACCTCGAAGTGGACATGCGGTCCGGTCGACAGGCCGGACGAGCCTTCGAGGCCGATCTTCTTGCCTCGGGCAACTCTGTCGCCCAGGCCGACGTCGGTCTCGAGCAGGTGCGCGTAGAGGGTGATGACTCCGCCGCCGTGCGCGATCATCACGTAGTTCCCGTAACCGACGGACGTGTGAGCCACGGCTACGACGATTCCGTCGGCAGCCGCCAGCACCGGGGTGCCGAGAGCGGCGGCAAGGTCGATGCCGGTGTGGAAGTGGGGAAAGGGACCGAGGCTGGGCTCGAGCAATAAAGTGCTGGGTCCGAACGGCTGCGTGACACGGGCGCCGGTCATGGGCCAGGAAAGCACCAGCGGCGACAGGTTGGTGCCTGGAGGCAGCATTCGCGTCGCCAGGGCCAACCCCGCGCCGACCTGGGCCTGGTTCCAGGCGGCCTGATACGACTTGGCGATCAGGTCCGACTCCTGTTGCTCGAGCAGCGCTGCCAGCGCGACGGTGACGTCAGCCGGCTGATCCTCGAGCTGGCCGACGGCGTCCTGGATCTGGGTGACGAGGTCGCCGAGCTGGACGCTCAGGTCATCCTGGTTGGCCATCAGGTCGTTGAGCGCGTTGATGCTCGCCACCAGCTGGTCCCTCACGCCGTTCTCACGGTCGAGGTCCGCAAGCCGGGCGTCGCGGTCGGACTGCAGCTTGAGCAGGTCCGCTTCGAGCCGCGACTGCAGCGTGTGCGCGCGGTCGCCGGCGACGACGAGATCGTAGGTCGACACGAGCGCATCGCGGAGGCTGCCCGCGCGGGCGATGATCTGCAGCAGCGAGCGCGGTTGGCGATAGGCGGCGCGCGCCATGGCGGCGATCTGCGCACGTTCGACATCGATTCGGTCCTGCGTGTCCTGGATCTGCACGTCCAGCTGAGCGACTTTGTCTTCGAGGTCGGCGATGATCGCCTCTTCCTGGGTGATCTGGTCGGTCACCACCAGCTCGCTCACGGCCGTCTGGTCGAGAGCTGCATTCAACTTTTCCTGAGTGGTCAGCGCCTGGGCGAGGTCTCCGCCCAACCGCGTGGCGAGCTGCTGATAGATGGTCTGCTGCGGGGCTGCTGCAGCGGGGCACGATCCGGCGGCGGCCCCCGACGCGGCGCTGGTTTGAGCTGCAGACGCCGCCGACGATCCACAGTCCGAGTGAGCAATGCGTGCATGGGAGAGCGCGAGCGAGAGGAGCAAGCCGAGGATCGCGATGCCCGCGACCCCGCGTCTCACACGCGGTACCGGCGAAAGCCCAAGGTCGCCGTGAGCGCGCCCAGCACAAGGCCGGCCACGATTACGCCGGCTACGACGTACCTCATCGACGTAAGACCGACGCCCGGAAGTACCTGCGCATAGGTGGCGGTGGCGAAGCGAGAAGCGAGCAGCCACGCGCCGCCCGCCACGGCGCCCGCGAGAGCCCCGGCGAGGGCGCCGGTCATGAGGCCCTCCATCACGAATGGCCCGCGCAGCATCCATCCCCGCGCTCCGAGGAGTCGCGTGATCATGACCTCGTCCTTGCGAGCTACCGCCACCGCGCGGACCGAGTTGGCACTCACCGCGTAGGCGACCACGGCAAAGACCAGCAGCAGCCCCGCGCCGACCGCACCGATGACTATCGCGAGGTGGCGCAGCCGCGAGTACGTGTCAGGGTCGTACGAGGTTGGGTAGGTGGCATCGACAGCCGGGTCGCCGACGACCGAAGCCGCGACGGCTGCCACCCGGGTCACCGATCGAACCGTCACGTCAAAGCTGGCGGGGAACGGGTTCGAGGAGCTCAGGCTGCCCAGCGACTCGAGGCCAGGCCGGCTGTTGGCTTCCTGCAGTGCCTGCTCAGCGCTCACATAGGTCACCGAGGCGACGCGCGGGTCGGAGACCAGGCGCGCCTTGAGCGCGCTGACGTCGTCGCTATTCGCGTCGGAGGCGAGGTAGACGCGCAC
>DASWGF010000119.1:0-14022 GCA_036393875.1 Candidatus Dormiibacterota bacterium | reverse complement strand
CGAGCGGCCGCGGCGCACGGCCCCGGCCAGGTCACTTAACGCCGCTGTAAAGCGGTTCTGATGGCGCTCTTCATCGTCATACTGCGGTGATTGCGCAACGTTCGTCCCCCCAGCCGCGCTAGAGGCAGCGCCGCCGAAAGCGAGCCTGAAGAACCGACTCCATTAACCGCAGTCGGCATCTCGGCGTGGTCTCTTGATCCCAAGCGCAGGCGACGCTACCTACAGGTCGCATTCGGCTTCGCGGCGCTCACGATCGCGATCATCGTCCTCTATCTCCTACGCGACTTCCTTGGCGCGTTTGTCCTCGGAGCCGCAATCGCCTTCCTGATCCAGCCAGGCGTCGTGCGCCTGATGGGTTTCGGTCTCCCACGCGCTGCGGCGATCGGAGTGATGTTTCTGGTCATCATCCTCGCCCTTGCCGGCTTGGTTCTACTGGTCGTTCCGCTCGGCGCAAGCGAGGTCGCGCAGCTGCAGCGCCAGGCTCCAGGTCTCGCCGCGGCAGCCCAGGACCGCATCAACAGCCTCCAGGGCTCCCCAATCGAGATCTTCGGTTTCAAGATCGACATCAAGGCCGCGACCGACAGCATCAACTCGCACACGCGCGAATTTCTCCTCGGTCAATTTGGCAACGCAGTGAGCATCGGCCTAACCGCGTTGACAACACTGCTGCAGATATTGCTCACGTTCATCGTCGCCTTCCTCCTTGCGCTCGATGCTGCGTCGATCAAGCGGGTGCTGCGGCGGTTCGTGCCCCCCGACTACCGCACGGACTTCGACCAGATCTGGCGCCGCATCCGCAAGATGCTGTACGCGTACATGCGCGGCCAGCTGATCATCGCCGGGATGATAGGAATCCTCTCCGGGATAGCGTGCTGGGTGTTGGGCTTGGCCGATCCAGTCGCTCTTGGCCTCATCGCGGGCATCACCGCGCTGATCCCATACATCGGCCCGTTCATCGGGGCCGTGCCTGCGATTCTCGTCGGTCTGGCCGCGGCGCCGATCAAGGCGCTACTGGTCGCGATCGCCTACTTCGTCATCTCCAACGTCATCCTCAACTTCGTCTACCCCAAGGTCATGGGCGACGCCGTGAAACTGCCGCCGGTCTTGATCATCGTCGCCTTCATCGCCGGCTTCAGCTGGGCCGGCATCCTGGGCATGTTCGTCGCGGTGCCGCTCGCCGCCACGCTTCGCATCCTGTTCGACCACATCTACCCGCGGCTCTACGAGAAGCCCGCTTGAAGGTCGCGATCCTCTCGGACATCCACGCCAACTGGCACGCGCTGGAGGCAGTGCTCCGCGACTGTCCGCCGACGGATGAAACGCTGTGCCTTGGCGATGTCGTCGGATATGGCGGCGACCCCAAGCACTGTATCGACGAGGTCACCAGGCGCGGGTGGCTCACTCTTGTCGGTAATCACGACCGCGCGTGCACCGATCCTGAGATCCTCGAATGGTTCAATGACGATGCCGCCGCGGTGGTGCGCTGGACCGTGGATACGATCGGCGACGAGCGAATCGAGTGGTTGCGAGGATTGCCGGACAGCCACGTTGAGCACGACGTGCTGCTCGTCCACGCCAGCCCCCGGGATCACATCTACGAGTACGTCCTCGACACCGGTGTTGCCTTCGCCAACCTCGAGCTGCTCAACGGCAGTGTTTGTTTCCACGGGCACACGCACGTGCCGGGCATATTCGGGCTCGCGGAGGGCCAGGTGACGCACGATTATCGCGTCGACACGATCCCGCTCAAAGGCCCCGCCCTGGTTAACCCCGGCAGCGTCGGCCAGCCGCGTGACGGAAGCCCACTGGCCAGCTACGGCGTCTGGGACGTGGACAACGAAACCTTCGAGTTCCGGCGCGTCCGCTATGACATCAAGGGTGCCCAGCGGGCGATCAGGAAGGCGAAGCTACCCGAACGATTCGCGCTCCGACTCGAAACCGGGCGATGAGCCGCTGGGCTTCCCTGCGTTGGGCCCGCATGGGATATGCGGCGGCTACCGGCGCCGGCCTCGGGTCCTTGTTTTTCTGGGCGGGCTACTGGTTCACTTTTGTTCGCGGCAACCTGCAGGGCCCTGACTTCTATTCCTTCTACTCGGGTGCGAAGCTGTACGTCCTCAGGGGTGGCTCGGCGGTCTACGACCTGGCGCTGCAACGGCAATACGAGCTGCAGGTCATCCCCAACTCACCAGATCGATTCATCGTGCTTCCTTATTTCCACCCTCCCTACTACACCCTTCTGATCGCACCGCTCGCATACCTCGATTACCGCACGGCCTATTACGCGATGGCGGCCGCGAATGTCATCCTCCTCGGAGCTCTGATCGTGATGCTGTTGCGCGGCAGCGAGCGGGTCCATGGGCGCTCGGCAATGGTGGCGGCTGCGCTGATCGGAGGCTTCTTTCCGATCTTCGTGACGGTGCTCCAGGGCCAGTCGGACCTGGTTGTGCTGGTCCCGCTCGCGGCGGCCTACACCGCCTGGGCGCGAGGGCGGCCGGGCTGGGCCGGCATTTTCAGCGGGCTGGCTCTGGCCAAGCCACAGTTGCTCCTGCTCGTGCCGGTTCTGTTCATCGCCCGGCGCTCGTGGCGCGCCCTCGCCGGCTTCGGAGCCGTGATTGGCGCCTTGGGGGCGGTCTCCGTGGCCGGGTTCGGATTGGGTCCAGTACTCGGCTACGTGAACGCGGTGGGCCAATGGGCGATCGGGGGATCGCTACCCACCAACGGCCAGATCGTCTACACCGACACCGCGGTCTATTCGCTACGGAACGTGCTCGAAGCCGTGCCGGGCGGTGGCAAGGGTCTGGCGCTTGCCATCCTGGTCATCCTTCTGGCCCTGGTCGCACTGTCCTTGAGCTGGCGCCCAGACAAACCGCGTCTCGACTTCGCTCTCGCCATCGCGGCTTCTCTGGTCTTGAGCCCCCACCAGAACATTCACGACCTGGCCCTTTTGGTCATTCCTGGATTCGCCCTTGCCGACCTTGCCTTGGCGGGCAAGCTGCGGTGGCCCCGCGCCGCCGCGCTCGTCCTCGTCTTCGCATATGCCGCCATCAACCTCACGCTTGCGCTCGACCTGTGGTCGGCAGCGGTGGGCGCGATCGCGATTGCCGCCTATCTCACCGTGGAGCGGATGGCGGTGCGACCTGATCCCATCCCATTGGGGGAGCTGCGTTGGAGCGGACCACGCCCGCAGAGGGTCATCGTGCTGCCCGCATATCGGGCCGCCAAGACACTGGTGGAAGTTGTCGGTGACATCCCCGCCGGCCAGGCCGACCGGATCCTCCTGGTCGACGATGCCAGCGCCGACGCCACTGTGAGCGTGGCCACAGCGCTGCGACTCGACGTCATCAGGCACGAGCACAACCTGGGCTATGGGGGCAATCAAAAGACTTGCTACAGGCACGCGCTTGCGATGGGTGCCGATGTGGTCGTGATGCTCCATCCCGACGGCCAGTACGACCCGGCCATCATTCCCAATCTTTGCCGCGTAATCGAGGCCGGCGAGGCCGATATCGTGCTCGGGTCTCGCTGGCTCGGTCTGGACCCGGCGAAGGCGGGGATGCCCTGGTGGAAGCGGCTGGGCAACCGGTTCCTGACCGCCGCGGAGAATCGCGTACTTGGTCTGAGCCTCTCCGAGTATCACACCGGGTATCGCGCCTACTCGCGTCGGTTCCTCGAGGCGATTCCGTTCCTCGAGAACAGCAACGATTTTGTCTTCGACACTCAGGTATTGATCCAGGCCGCAACTTTCGGCTTCAAGATCGGAGAGGTGCCAGCGATTGGGAAGTATCACGCGGACGCCAGCTCGGTGAGCTTTCGTACCTCGACTGTTTATGGGCTGGAGACGCTGGCGGCTCTCGTTCGATACGTTGTGCATCGCGCGGGCTTTCCAAGCCCGTGGCTCACGCCGGCATCAGACGCCGACAAACAGGCGCTTGCGGTAAGCCAGGTAGCCCACCACAGCAACGTTCAATAACAACGCGCCGACCTTGAACAGGGTCGCGCGGTGGATGACCTCATAAGCTTCGTACGGGATCAAGATGCCGGTCGCGATCACGGTCAGGTACTCCGCCCAGCGGCGCCGCATCGCCAGCCCGACGCCCTCGGTGCCTTCGAGGGTCGCGTAAGCGATGACGCCGATGGCGAGCGCCGTGGTGTGGGTGAAGGTGCCCACGTAGGCGAGCAGCCTGAACAGGACCTGCTCGATCACGTTGTTGTCGGCGTTGAGGTTCAGCTGGTCTTGCGCGTAGTCCGCCCATTGCGTCAAGAGGCCGCTCCTGCCGGCGAAGATCAGGCCAATGGCGAGCGCGATGAGGACGAGTGACTTGACGATTCGCTCGACGATGATGACCTTGATGAAGGCGTCGTGCTCGCCGCCCATGCGCCCGAGCTCGGCCCAAAGGCGCTTGAAGTAGTGGGGCCGTTCTGTCATCGTCGCGCGGGCCATCTCGGGGGACCTTAACAACCTGGGTTGGAGGAGGGTTGAAACCCCTGTAATGTCCCGTTACGGTCGGTCGGCTGGGGGAGGGAGCCGACTGGGAAGGGAGGGCCCGCGAAGGGGCTGCCCGGGGCGGGCGGCGGTGGAGCCGTCCTGCTGCCTCCGGTTTCAGGTGGAGTGCTCGCGGTGCTCCCTGAACAGCATCACCCGGCACGTGGCGTTCTTCAGCACATACGGCACCGTCTTCCCCAGGTTGAACTCGCCAAACCGCCGCTTGTACGGCAGCCCCATCACGATCAGATCCGCCCCCCACTCGACCGCTTCGTCGACCAGCGCCGGCCCGGTATCTCGAGCTTGCACCAGCTCGGTCTCCACCGGTAGCCCCGACTCCGAAGCCAGCTGCTCGACCTCGTCCAGGATCTTCTCCCCGCGCTCGACCACGTCATCGAGGACGGCGCCCAGAGGCAGCGCCCGAATCACCTCGATGATGTGCACCCCGTAAAGCCGCCCGCCGGCCGGATCCGTCATCCGGCAAGCCAGGCGGACCGTCTCGGTGTCGATGCTCTGACCGCCAACCGCCACCAGCACCTTCTTCGCGGTCGGCGGGTGGGAATGGTCTGCCATCAGAGCTGGGGCCCTCGGCGCACGCGCCTGATCAAGACGTACGCCCCGAAGCCGAAGGAGATCACGGCCGTCAGCACGGCGATGCCCTCGGAGAACGGGTCCAGACCTGGGTGCCCGGCGAGGTAGAAGGCCACCCACGCGGCGATTCCCAGCGCCATCACACCCATGAAAGTGAAGGGGAAGCGCACCGGGCCAAATCCTAACAAGAGCAATAGCGGGGCGCCCGAGTGGCGTCCCTATAATCAACGGGCTTTGAAGGTCCTCATCGTCGGCTGCGGCCGGGTCGGATCCCAGGTTGCGGCAGACATGGACAGGTCCGGCCACGAGGTCGTCATCATCGACAGAGACCCCAACCAGTTCTCACGCGCGGCCTCGCGAGGCGTGCTCACCAACGACTTCAAGGGCAACCAGGTAGTCGGCAACGGCACCGACGCGGACGTCCTGCGCCGCGCCGGCGTCGAAGATGCCGACGGCTTCGTCGCCGTGACCGAAGGTGACAACCGCAACATCATGGCCGCCCAGATCGCCAAGGTCATCTTCAAAGTGCCGAGGGTCGTTGCCCGCATTTACGACCCCGAGCGCGCGGATGCTTATGAAAAGCTCGGCTTGCACACCATCTGTCCGACACTCGAAGGCGCCAAGCACATCGAGAAAAGCTTGATGGAGAAGTAGCGGCAGATGTATGTGATCGTCGTGGGAGGTGGCACCGTCGGTTACTACATGTCGCGGGACCTGTTGGAGCGGGGACATGAGGTGACCCTCATCGAGAGAGACCAACGTCGCGCCGACTGGCTGGAGACGCAGCTCGGGAGTATCGTCATGCGAGGCGATGGCTGCGAGGTGAAGTTTCTATCGCAGACAGGTATCGAGCGCGCTGACGCGATCGTCGCGGTCACCGCTGACGACGAGGACAACCTCGTCGCGCTCCAGGTCGCGAAGCGTCACTTCAAAGTGAAAAAAACTGTGGCTCGTGTCAACAATCCGTCCAACGTCGAGATCTTCAAAGCCCTCGGCGTCGACGAGGCGGTCTCTGCCACTGAGGTGTTGCTCGGAGCGCTCGAGCCTCCAATCACCACCTGATCAAAAAAAAGGACCGCTCGCGTGGAGCGGTCCGTAGGAAGTCGGGTTACGCGACGGCCTTGCCGATGCGGTAGATCTTGGTGCCACAGATCGGGCATGTGCCCACCGTCGCCGGCTTGCCATTCTTCATCGTTATGGGCTGCGGGTCCTTCATCTCGACCTTTCGCTTGTCCTTCAAACAGTAGCCTTCCACTTTTTCACCATTCCTTTTAATTACGAGTCATCCGAATAGTTATGCGACGGCTTTGCCAATCCTGTAGATCTTGGTGCCGCAGTTCGGGCAGATGCCCACCGTTGCCGGCTTGCCATTCTTCATCGTGATCGGCTGCGGGTCCTTCATTTCGACCTTTCGCTTGTCCTTCAAACAGTAGCCTTCCAACTATTCACCATCCTCGGGTAGAAATCCGTTTCGGGGTCGGGCCTCGCCCATTCTAGGGGTCGGTCTTACCCGTATTCAAGCCCAATTCAAACTGAATTCAGCCTGATCGTGCGTTAAGCGCAACAAAGTGGGGAAAAAACAAGGGGTTTTGACCTACTTTTAGCGACCGCGAAACGCCTCCTCGAAAGTGCTGCGGGCGCTGTCGCCGAAGAGCACGAAACGGATCTCTTCCGGCTGCCATCCTCCCGCGAGGGCGCGGTCCACGCAATCCGCCATCACGTGTGCGCACTCATCCATCGGAAAGCCAGCGATGCCTGTGCCCACTGCCGGGACCGCAATTGTGCGCACGCCGTGCCCACGCGCGAGACGAAACACGTTGTCCATCGATGATCGCAACGACTCCGCCGTCGCGCGCCCACCCAGATGCATGCTCGCGGCATGGATGACATAACGCGCCCTCAACTCGCCCCCGCCTGTGATGGCGGCATCTCCAACTTTCACAGGTCCGTGCACATCGCACTCGCGCTGAATCGCGGGACCACCGCGACTGCGGATCGCGCCTGCGACACCTCCACCCAGCAGCAGATCGTTATTCGCCGCGTTGACGATCGCATCTACGTCTTGCTCCACCAGGTCGCCCGCGATGATCAAGACTTTCGGCGCTGCCAATCCTCGACCTCACGCACACGCTCGTCTAATTCCTTACGCGTGGCCCTGGCGATGCCTTTCACTCCAACTGCTGAAATGGTTATCGATGCGCAAGCGACGCCCCATACAAGCGCATCCTGTAGGCCACTGCTGAGGCCGCCGGTACTCAGCCAGCGGGCAAGCATTCCACCCGCCAGTGCGTCTCCCGCACCGGTGGTGTCCACTGCCGGCCGGTCGGTGAGGGCTGAGATTCCAACCACCCCGTACTCCGTGTACGCGGCCAGGCCAAGCGCTCCCGCCTTGATCACGAGACCGTTCAGCCACCACTGTCGTCGGAATTCCTCGGGGTCCGTGCCCCCGAGCGACGCGAATTCCTCCTGGTTGCAGAAGTACCACCCTGCCTTCGCCAGGACATCCCGTGCTTCAGGAGGTCGGGCCTGGACGTAGGACAGCATGGCGTCGGCGGCCAGGAGCTCAGCGCCGCTCAGCGTCTGCATCAGCTGCGCCTGTCGGTCTGGCCGCATGGATCCCACAAACGCCCAGCCATCGAAGCCCGCGGGCACCGAGGGAGTCCAGGTGTCGTAGATGTTGTCGCTGCTGCCCAGGTCGACGTTGCGTCCGTGCTCCTGGTGCGCGCGCCAGCGATATGTGGGAGCCTCCAGGATCTGCAGCAGCTCGGTGTCGATGGCGCGGCCGCTGAAGGTCTGCGCAATGCGCTTGGCGCCGTCCGTGCCGACGGGAGCAATGACTTTCACCGGAACAATCAAGCTCGCGGCCAGCGCAAAGTACACCGCCGAGCCTCCAAGCGTTGCGTGGACCTTGCCAAAGGGACCATCGCGCGTGTCGAGCGCGACAGAACCCGCGACCAGAAGTTGCCTGTCAGGCACGGCGGCCTGTGCCGCTGCTCGCCGTGATGACGTGTCGGGCATGTCGGAGCTTGCCCAGGAAGTCCTGCGGGCTCGAGTAGCTCTCGATCTCCATCCAGGTTCGTCCCAGCTCGTTGACCGCGTGCGCGTCGGATCCGGTGGCGGTGACCTTGTCGAGCTCCGCCGCGAGGCGTGCAGCCGCCGCATTGGCCGCGGGCTCGCACCATGGGTTGTGCACCTCGATGATGTCGATTCGGTCAGCCAGCTCCAGGATGCGCTCGGCGCGAAAGTGAGAACGGTTGCGATCGAACGGATGCGGTACATATGTAAGACCACCCATCTCGTGCACCAGGTCCATCGCGTCTTCAGGGCGCAGGAACGGAGGCACGCGCCGCGTGATGAACAGGCCGATGACCTCGCCCTCGAGCGTTTTCGCTTCCTCGCCAACGATCGCGAGCTCGGGAGCCAGGCGCGCGAGCTCCAACGCGCCTTCGACAGTGTTGTGGTCGGTGAGGGCGATGCGGCCGAGCCCGCACTCGCCGGCACGCAGAATCAACGCATCAAGTGATGTCCGGCTGTCGTGTGAATAACGCGAGTGAAGATGAAGGTCGACCCGCAACGCGTCCGGGTGGTTAGGCGTTACTAGACCGTCGCGGCTTCTGCGAGCTGGCGCTCGCGCGCTCTTGCGAAAAGTGGGATCACCTCAGCTGGGCCGCGACTCCGACACGCCTGTTGCATGAGTGCCGCCTGTGCGTCATAGATGATCTCCATGACCTGCTCGGGTCTGCGCTCGCGTCCGAGACGACCAGGCAATTCTGTGTGCGCTTGGCGGAGGACGACCATCAGTCGCGCCACCAACCAGCCGGGCACGATGCGAACTTCCTTGACGAGGCATTCCTCGACCCAGAAGAGAAGCTCATCGGACTCCTGCAGCAAACGACGAGGCGTCATCGCACGCCGCCGCCTGCGATGCCAGCGGAGGTGACGTTCCTGTTCCTCGACCGTCTGCTCGAGCATGGCCTGCAACCCACTATATCAGCGGCTCCCGGCGCTGCTACCCGCTTGTGATCTCGCGGGATAGCACAGCGTCCGCCAGCCGCCGGCGGCGGGCACGAGATGCACCTGGCGATCGAATGTCCACTCTCTCCAGTTCTGCCTCACCCGATACCGCATCACCATCTGCGCAACGTTCTGATAGCTACGCTGATGCACTCGATCGGTCCAGCCCTCGAGCACCGTCACCGTTACGACCTGCATGTCCAGGAGCTCGATGTCATCGCCAAGCCGCGGCACGCCCTTGATGAACGCCTCACGTCCACCCCACGCGCGCTGCGCATCCTCAGCGAGCATCTCCCACATCTCGTCGAATCGCCCCTCTGCCTGCAGCTTCATGAAGCGCATCTCAAAGGTCGCGGGCGCGATCGACGCGGGCGGCGGCGGTCGCACGGGCCGGGCGGCGGTCGTCGTCACCGAGGCGCTGAGGAAGCGGCCGGACTCGTCCGACGGCCACGTCGCGAACCGGCCCGCCAGGCGGGAGAGTGCGGCCTCCAGGGCCGGCCAGCGGCGAAGGGGGCGCAACAGGCTATTGACCATTGGCGCTAGATGTAGTGTTATTTCCACAGACTGTATACAAAATGTGGATGACTCGCAACCACTTACGGCCGGGAGCGTGCCGCCGAATACGTTCGGTGGGGCGTCCCGAACGGCGTTGGGGGTGCGGGCAGTCACTCAGGCCGTGGGCGACGCGGATCGTCTTCAAGGCCCACCGCCGTTGATCCGGATCGGGGTCGGCGCCTGGCGGGTCGGACCTCGGCCTCAGCCCCCGGCCAACCGCCGGACGATCGCCGCCACCTCGCCCAGCGGAACCCCAACTGGGCAAGCCGCGGCGGCAGCCTCTAAATCGGGCGAATCTCCGTCAACGTCGGAGGCCGCCTCGCCCAATCGCGCGTAGAGCCGCATGTACGACGACGCCAGGTCGGGGAGCCGCACCTTGCCGACTCGCCCCGCCGCCAGCGCACACAGCCCACAGTTGATGCAGCCGATGAGCTGCGCGTGCCGGCCACGTTCCTCGGAGAGCAGTGGGCGAATCCCGTCGGACGCATATGTTTCCAGGAGAGTCGCGAGCTGCGAACGCGGGCGTGCCAATCGTCTCCGCGTCAGGTGCACGCCGTACGCGAACGCGAGCTTCGCGAGCGAATCGGCGCGTGCCATCAGCTGGATAAACCTCGGAACGAGCCGATCGCGAGCTCTTCCTGCGCCCAACCGGAATGGCCGAGGACTGGCGCGCGCCCCAACCATGCTTCACGAACGAACTCGCGTGCGGCGTCGAATCGCTGCGACGCGCTCCATCCCAGCTCACCACCGATGACTCCGGCGGCGCGCAGCACACAAGCCGCGCCGGCGCATGGTCCGGCCGCCAATCCGACGCGGCGGAAGGCATCGGCGAGCGTGCGGACCTGCTCGTGACGGGCCGCGTGCGCGAGCTCGGCTTCCGTGATGGGCTCGCACCGGCAGATCATTCGTCCTGACCGAGAGTCCTTCAACACGGCGCCGGCGTTGGATCCGTGTCGGGTCTGCAGCTTCATCGCCGCGAGTGCGGTGATCCCGGAGCGCCGGCCGAGCTCGGCCGCCGGCTCGACGTCTGACTCGTTGCCTGGAAGCGGGCGCGTCGCTGTGACGCAGGGTGCTTCGTGACCCAGCTTGCGGCACACCAGGTCAGAGGTCTGCTCCGCCATCAAGCGATACATCGACAGCTTGCCGCCGGCTATGGTCACGAATCCGTCCGCGCCATCTTTGGCGTGGTCGATGACCTCGTATCGCCGCGAAAGCTCGTCTTCGTAGCGCCTCCATTTGAACAGGGTCGGGCGCACCCCGGTCGTCGTCCGGACCGGCCGGTAGGTGCGGATCGACGGAAACACGCGCTCGAACGCTTGCAGCAGATAGTCGACCTCGTCGTCGAGCACATCGACCGAGTCGAGGTCGCCGTAAAAGTCGTCGTCGGTGGTTCCCAGCAGAGTGAAGCCGGCGTGCGAAACCATCAACAGGTCGCGGCCGTCGATCGATTCGGCGCTGATGGAGAAGTTGGATATGCGGTGCGGATAGACGATGTGAATGCCCTTGGCCGGGCGGAGGTGCACGTCGGCGCCGGCCATGCGGCTGACCTCCGGCACCCACGGGCCGGCCGCATTCACGACGACTCTCGCGCGAGCCTCCGACGTGGCGCCGTCAGACCCGCGGTAGCGAACCCCGATCACCCTGCCGCCATCGCGCACAAGGCCGACCACCCGAGTGTGGTTGAGGGCGCGGGCCCCGTGCGCGATCGCGTCCTGCACGTTGGCGAACACGAGACGGTAGGGGTCGACGCCCCACTCTTCCATCGTCACGGCCCCGATCAAATCGGGCGTCAGCCCGGGCTCGACCTGTAGGGCCTCCGCAGCCGTCAGCCGCGTATGCGGATGGGCTTTCTTGAGCGGCTGGAAGCGGTCGTAGACCTCCATCGCCGTCTCCATGCGCTCGATGTTGTTCTTGTCGTGGGGCATGACGGGGATGATGAAGACGACCCGATAAACGAGATTCCGCGCAATCGAAACGATGTAGCCCGCGTCCTGTGTGGAAAGACGTGTCGTGTTCCAGTCGAACTCGAGATATCGAGGTCCGCCATGGATCATCCAGCTCGAGTTGCCGGTCGTCCCGGCTCCCCAGTCACCCTTGTCCAGCAGGAGCACCGAAAGCCCGCGCAAGGAAAGGTCGCGCGCGATCCCGGCGCCGGTCACTCCTCCGCCGATGATGCAGACGTCGTGGGCGCTGGGCGCGCTCACTGAGCTGCTTCGTGCTGCTTCTGGAACTCTTCGATGATCGTCTTCGCCAGGTGTGCGGGCATCTCGTCGTAATGGGAGAACTTCTTGTGGTAGCTGCCGCGACCCTGCGTGATGGAGCGCAGGTCGAGCGAAAACCTCAGCATCTCCGACTCCGGCACCGTTACCCGAACCAGTTGGTAGCCGTCATCGGGCTCGGTTCCCATGATCTTGCCGCGGCGGCCGTTGACGTCGGACATGATGTCGCCGAGATTCTTCTCGGGCACCTTGATCGTCGCTTCGACGATCGGCTCCAGCAGCACCGGGCCGGCGTCCAGCGCTCCCTTGCGGATGGCCATGGACCCGGCGATCTGGAAGGCCATGTCGTTGGAGTCGACCTGGTGAAACTTGCCATCGATGAGCGTGACCCTGACGTCGACCATCGGGTAACCCGCGACCACGCCCTTGGCCATGTTGTCCACGATCCCTTTCTGCACCGAAGCGCGGAAGTTCTGCGGAATCGCGCCGCCGAAGATCTTGTCCTCCCAGACGAAGCCGTCGCCACGCTTGGTGGGCGCGACCTCGATGACACAGATCCCGTACTGGCCATGCCCTCCGGATTGTTTGACGTGGCGGCCCTCGGCCCGAGCGTGGCCGGACACGGTCTCGCGGTAGGCGACGCGAGGTGTGGCTGTCGTCGCCTCCACTCCGTATTTGCGCTTCAGCTTTTCAAGGATGACGTCGAGGTGGACGTCGCCGAGGCCCGCTATGACGAGCTGTTTGGTCTCCTCGAGTCGCTCGACGTGCAGGGTGGGGTCCTCCTCGGCGAGCCGCGCGAGGCCGTTCGAGATCTTTTCCTCGTCGCCTCTGGCCTTGGGGGTGATGGCGAGGCTGAAGGCCGGCTCCGGCAGGTCCAGCGGTGCGAGCGGACCTCCGTCCTTGGCGCCCAGGGTGTCCCCGGTCAGGGTGTGTGCGAGCTTGGTCACGGCGCCGATGTCGCCCGTGCGAATCTCGGTGGCGGCCACGTGCTCCTTGCCCCGCGGGAAGAAGATCTGTGCCAGCCGCTCATCCACGCCACGGCCGAGGTTGGTGAGGTGCTGGTCGGCTTTGATCGAGCCGGCCACGACCTTAAAGTAGCTCACCCGGCCGAACTGATCGCCACCGGTGCTGAAAACAAAGGCCTTGGTCGGCTTGGCGGGATCGCCCTCAGCCGGGGGCAGGAGTTCGTTGATCGTCGACATCAACGTGCGCACGCCGAGCAGCTTCGTCGCCGAGCAACAAACCACTGGGGCCACCTTGCCGGCAAGGATGCCCTCGCGCAGCCCGCGCTGGATCTCCTCTTCATTCAGCGTGCCGGCGTCGAGGTACTTCTCGAGCAGCGAGTCATCGCTCTCGGCCGCAGCCTCGATCAGCTGGCCCCGGTACTCGTCGACGAGCTTTTGCATGTCGTCGGGAATAGGAGCCTCGCTGCCCTTGCCATCGTCGGTGGTCACGAAAGCCTTGAGATGCAGCAGGTCGACGATGCCGCGGAACTCCTGCTCCGCCCCGATGGGAAGGTGAAGCGGAAACGGTCGTGGTGAGAGGGCCTCGCGCATGGCGCCGACCGCGCCGTAGAAGTCCGAATGTTCCTTGTCGAGCTTGTTGACGACGACGATGCGGGGCTTGTTGGTGCGGTTGCAGTGCTCCCAAGCGATCTCTGCGCCGACGGCTAGGTGGCTGCTTGGACCGACCACGACGACGGCTCCTTCAGCCACCCGGAGGCCACTGAGCACCTGGCCCGTGAAGTCGAAGAATCCAGGTGCATCGAGGATGTTGATCTTGCAGCCGCCGTGCTCGGCGAAGCCCACGCCGAGGTTGATCGAGATCTTGCGCCTCTGTTCTTCGGGCTCGAAGTCCATGGTCGCGGTCTGCTGGTCCGTCGAGCCAAGGCGCGGTACTGCCCCGGAGGCGAACAGCATGGCCTCCGCCAGCGTGGTCTTGCCGTCGTGAGAGTGACCGAGCAAGACGACGTTCCGGATCTTTTCCGTCGGGTAATCAGCGGCCATCCCACCCCCAACTTGTGCCTGCGGCAGGTTCGAACGCTAAGTCTAAAGCCGGATTAACGGAGGGTTAGCTTGGGTATGATCTGTAGCTCATGGTCAAGAGGACGGCGTCAATCGAAGAGGTGCTCGCGGCGATCGAGACCGCCCGCGACAAGGT
>DASWGF010000118.1:0-9577 GCA_036393875.1 Candidatus Dormiibacterota bacterium | reverse complement strand
CGATTCCGGGAACTGGTTCAGCCTCAATCAGCACAAGCGGTATGGCAGCTGAGCGGACCGTCGACGCTAGGTTTCGACCGAGCGGATCGCGAACACACAGTCGAAGGTGCCGGTCACGCACCCGCACTCCACCTCTTCCACGTACCAGTCGTTGGCAAGCCCGGCCCAGCGCAGGATCGCCTCGATCGTGGCGACCCACACGTGGCACGACTTCACAGTCTTGATCCGACCGAGTGCGAACATGTTCGAGAAGTTGACGAGCCAGAACTGGAACTCGTCGACCTGCAGCCACGCGTGCGTGTGCTCGCCACGGACGTTGTCCATGGCCTCGCTGAATGACCTGACGATCCCGGCCAGCTTGCGCTGGCGGCCGGGCACCAGACGCCGCGGGCCGCCCATCCCATGCCTGCCTTCGGCCAGCCAGCGCTCGGTCGCCCGCCGGCCCCACGCGCGCAACTGATCCTCCGCCTCCGGGCCGTAGATGGTCTCGAACGCCTCATTCAGGCGGCCCAGATACTCCACCGGCGTCGCCAGCTGCTCGTCGTTGGGCGGGTCCTGGTCGACGTACTGCGCCAGCCCCGCGGTGTAAGCGATCTCGGGCCAGCGCACCCCCGTCACGTCACGGGCCACATGGATGAGGTTGGCGACGTGGGAGTTGAGGATGAACCGGCCGCGAGCGCGCGCGGGTTTCACACCCATCATCTGCAAGGTCCGGATGGCAGAGGAGCCGCTCGAAGAACCCGTGCTCGGCGGCGGAGAGCCATGCACGATTGGCGGCGGCGCGGCGATGAGCCTCATCGCAGCCGTCTCGGCCGGCTGCTGGTTGGGCGCCTGCTGGAGCGGTGGGCGCGCGATCCCCGCCGCGGCCGGCGCGCCCGCGGCCGCACGCCGCTGCGGCAGCCTGGCCATCTGCGCCAGCAGATCCTTCACGCTCTG
This sequence comes from Candidatus Dormiibacterota bacterium, assembly GCA_036393875.1. Classification (GTDB taxonomy): domain Bacteria; phylum Chloroflexota; class Dormibacteria; order Dormibacterales; family Dormibacteraceae; genus UBA10449. The sequence goes on along the minus strand of DASWGF010000118.1, from coordinate 8,641 downwards.
CGGTCGCTGCGCCGGGTCCTTGGCCAGCACCTTGGCCAGGAGCACGTCAAGCTCATCGGGTAGAGCCGCGGTGAGCTTGGCCGCGGATGGAATCGGTGCGTTGACGGTCGCGTACGCCACCTCCATCCGGTTGGCGCCGATGAAGGGAAGCCGGCCGGTGAGCATCTCGAAGGTGAGCACACCCATCGCGTAGATGTCCGCGCGGCGGTCGACCTCGTGGCCCATGACCTGCTCGGGCGCCATGTACCCGGGCGTGCCGATGGCGAGCCCGATGGTGGTCAGGTGTGTCGGCTGTCCGGCGCCTCGCGCCAGCCCAAAGTCCGCGAGCATCGCCCGTCCATCGGAATGGATCAAGACGTTGGTCGGCTTGAGGTCGCGATGGACGATGCCGGCGTCGTGGGCGTGCTGCAAGCCGTCGCCGATCTCGCGGAGGTAACGCCAGGCGGAAAGCGTGTCCAGCGGCCCCCGGTTGAGGATGTCGCGCAGCGTGCCGCCACGGATGAGCGGCATCGTCAGGTACGCCATGCCTTCGGTGAGCTCGAAGTCGTAAATGGGCAGGATGTTCGGGTGGTCAAGCTTGGCGAGCGTCTTCGCCTCGGCCTCGAATCGCTTCACGAAGCCGTCGTCCTGGAACAGCTCGGGTGACAGCGCCTTGAGGGCGACCTCACGGCCGAGCGGCTGCTGGACCGCGCGGTACACGACCGCCATGCCGCCGCCGCCCAGGCGCTCGACGATCTCATAGCTGCCGACCCTGGTCCCGGTGAGGTCCTTCATCTCGTTCGACCCTATGCGCTGGGCTTCGCCGTCAGCCTGGCCACGACCGCGACCAGGTCCCCCAACCGAAACGGCTTGCTCAGGACGTCGTCGGCACCCGCGGCGAGGAAGCGCTCGCGGTCGCTGGCCATCGAATGGGCGCTGGCGATGACCACCCTCATCTCCGGCCGCGCCGCCTTGATCTGCCGCATGGCTTCGAGGCCATCCATGGTGGGCATGGCCACATCCATGAGGATCAGGTTCGGGTTCTGTGCCAGCGCGATGTCGACCGCCTGCTGACCGTCTCCTGCGATCAGCACCATATAGCCGGCCTTCTCGAGCACACGGCGGCAGAGGCGCTGTGCAACCTCGTTGTCATCCGCCACGAGCACAACGGAAGAGCCATAACCAACCGGAGCCGGTTCAGGCATGGCGGCGCTGTAACGGCGTCGCGTGCTCCGCTGCCAGTGGGACGGTGAAATGGAACGCCGAACCATGACCAACCGCGCTCTCGACCCAGATCTTGCCGCCATGCATCTCAACGATCTGCTTAACGATCGTGAGGCCCAGCCCGGTCCCGGGGATGGACTGGGCGGCGCCGCTCCTGACCCGCCGGAATCGCTCGAAGACATGCTCGATCTCGTCTGCCGGTATGCCCAGGCCTGTATCGGTGACGCTGATCAGCGCAAATCCGCCGTCTGCCCGGGTCGATAGGGTCACGGTCCCGCCGTCCGGCGAGTACTTGACTGCGTTGTTGACCAGGTTGGTCACCACCTGGACGAGCCGATCGCGATCGCCGCTGACGATGGGCAGGCGAGGATCCAGCTCGGCCTTGAACTCGGCGACGACCGCCGATGAGGATGAGGCCCTCGTCATGACGTCGCTCATGACCTCGTTGATGTCGACGTCCGCCAGGCGGATGCTCATCCGGCCCGACTCCATTCGGTCGAGGTCCAGCATGTCGCCGATCAGGCGGTTGACCCTGTCCGCGTCATTGAATATGTAGCCGCCGTAAGCGCGTACCTCGTCTGTCTCCAGGCCGCCGTCCCGGATGAGCTCGCTGAAGCCCTGGATCCCGGTCAGCGCGGTCCGGAACTCGTGGCTGACGATGGAGAGAAACTCGGTCTTGGTTCGGTCCAGCTTCTCGAGCGTGGCGAAGGCGCCACGCTGGGCGTCGAGCGCCTCGGCGAGCCGGTCCTGGGCTTCGCGGACGGTGGTCACATCCTCAACCATGACGAGCATGTGCTCGGGACGGCCGCTCGTGTCGGGGATCGAGGTGGCGGTCAGCTGGAGCCACAGCCAGCGTCCGCCGCCGGTGGCAGCGCGGATCTGGACGCCGCGCTGATCGGTGATTCCGGCCAGCAACGGCGCCAGGCGGGCTCGGCCGGCCGCCTGGTCATACGCCCGAAGCAAGTCGGGCCACGCCTGCGAGCGCATCGTCTCCATGTCGTGCTCCAGCATCTGGAGGAGCGCTGGGTTCCCCTCGAGCAGCTCGCCTTCGCCGCTCACGCGCGCGATTCCGATCGGGGAGCGTTCGTAGATCGCACGATGGTCCGCCTCGCTTCGGCTCAACGCCTGCGCGATCGCGGCACGCTGGATGTACTGGCCGATCTCGACCCCGATGGTGGACAGCATGGAGAGGAGGTCGGGTTCGGTGTGCCGAACCTCGCGCGCCAGCAGCTCGATGACGCCGATCGTCGATCCCCCGCCGATGAGGGGAAAGGCAACAGCGGCCCGCAAGCCGGCACGGCGCTCAGCGCCCGCCTGCTCGTAATCCTCCGCCGCGAGGTCATCGAGATAGGCGGCGACGCCCGACTGCCAGACCCTGCCCACCAGGCCGCCACCCACCTGGATGGAAAGGTTTCGCACCGGGTCGTCGAGCTCGAGGTTCGAGCCTTCCTTGTGAGCTGAGGCCTGCAGGCTCAAAGACCGTCGCTCGCCGTCCGCGGACCAGTACTGGGCCAGGTCCCAATCGAGGTGTATGCACAGGCTGCGGAGCAGCGACGGCGCCGCCTGCTCCCAGGTGCTGGCGATCACGATGAGCTGGCGTACCCCGACCACCGCGTCACGCATGGCATCGAGGCGCTTGCGTGCGGAGATGTCGGTCTCCTGCACCAGGAGGAGCGGCTGGCCGGCGCCATCGTCGCTGATAGCGGCCATTGCGAGAGCCACCGGCGACCGCCGGCCGTCGGGGCCCGCCTGGTCGACCTCGCTTTCCCAACGCACGATCTCGCGACGGCCGAGCTGGCCGAGCGCGTCATCGACCGCGCGGCGATCAGACTCCGCGGTGACGTCGAGCAGGCTCATCTGCAACAGCTCGTCGCTGCCGCGGCCGAGGATCGCGGCGAGCTTGTCATTGACCTGAAGCCACCGGCCGTTCGCCGCCACCGTGCCGAGTCCGATGGTCGCGGCTTCGAGGGTCATGCGCAGTCGTTCGTCGACGGACTCCAGGTCTTCGGCCTTGCTTTTTGCCTTGACCTCGGCCTCCCGCCAGTGACGAACCACTTCGTAGACCGCCCCTGCGATGATCCCGAGGACAGCCACCTCGAATACAGCGGTGGCGAGGTTGGACGTCTGGCCGAGCTGCGTGAGGGCCAGGACCAGGATCGCAAGCGCCGCCGCGCTGCCGATCGCCACCAGCTGAGCGCGATCGTCGAAGAGCGCCACCGAAAGGACGAGGATGAGGAACAGTGGAAAGGCCAGCAGCCCGGGCGCACCCGTGGCGAGCGCGACGGCCAAAACCGCAGCCAGGCCGGCGTACGGCGTGGCTCGATGGACCAGTCCTCGCGTCCTTGAAGGCATGACCTCAGGCCGCGGTCGTCCTGGCAACACCCCGTGTGCCTCGCCCCCCCTGGCGGGATGGAAGGTGCGCAGGACGCAAAGTCTAAGGGCGCACGGCCCGGCCAGACCCCCCTTAAGTCGCCGGTTCTATGGCCTAAATTAGCGGCCACGTTGGAGACATGAAGACACCACTTCAGGCGGAAGGATTGGCCCGGCGCGTCTACCCCTTCTTGGGGCTGGCGATCGTCGGGCTTGTCAGCCTGCGCGGCTTCGGCTCGATCATTGCCTCGCCCCCTCTGCTGGTTGCGACCGCCCTCGGCGCTCTGCTCGTGCTGGCGCCGTTGGTTCCGTTTGAGGCGCCATCGGTGGGGAGGCTTGCGAGCGCAGTCCCGGTTCTGCTCGGCTTCGGGCTCGCCCTCTACCCACTGTGGGGGTCGGGATCTGTCGTCGGCATCGTGATCTCCGGAATCCTGGCGGCGCTGGGCGCGGGCCTGATCTTGCTCCCGTGGGAGCGAATCCCGCGCCCCCTGCACGCCATCTCACCAATCGGAGGCCTCGCGATTGCCTTTGTGCTGGAAGCTCAGTTCGGATCGAGCGTGCTGCATGCATTTCCTTTCCTGCTCTTGCCGCTGCTGTTCCTGGCCCTGTACTACACAACCGTCGAATTCGCCATCGGCGCGGCCCTGGCGGTCGCGAACGTCATCGCGGTGGCGCTTGCCAATCCGGGCGCTGCAGACTCCGGGCTTGGGCTTCTCGCCGCCCTCGTGCTCATCGCGCTCGGGACCCTTGTGCGCCGGGTCGTGGCCGACCTCGAGCGCAGCCGCGCCGACGCCGCCGCCTCCGAGGCGGGGAGGACAGATGTGCTGTCCGATCTCGCCCAGCGCAACCAGGAGCTCCAGGAGCTGACCCGTTTGAAGTCTGAGTTCCTCGCCACCATGAGCCACGAGATCAGAACGCCGATGAACGGCGTGATCGGCATGACAGGACTTCTGCTCGACACTGAGCTCACGCCCGAGCAGCACGATTACGTGGACACGATTCGTACGTCCGGCGACACGCTCCTCGACATCATCAACGACATCCTCGATTTCTCGAAGATCGAGGCAGGGCGCGTGCGCATGGAGACGATCGACTTCAGTCCCAAGCACGTGACCGAAGAGGCCGTCGAGCTCTTCGCAGAACCCGCCGCCAACAAGGGGGTCGAGCTCATCCTGGACGTCGACCCCGCGGTCCCTCACAGCGTGATCGGCGACCCGGGCCGCCTGCGTCAAGTGCTCATCAACCTGGTCGGAAACGCAATCAAGTTCACCGACTCGGGTGAGGTCGTCGTCCGCGTCGAGCGGCTCGACACCATGACGCCCGGCGTGAGGATCCGGTTCGAGGTCGCCGACACCGGCGTCGGCTTGACCAGCGACGAGCAGAGTCGGGTCTTCTCCACTTACGCGCAGATCGACAGCTCGACCACACGCAGGCATGGAGGCACGGGCCTCGGCCTCGCCATCGCCCGCATGCTGTCGCAGCTGATGGGCGGCGAGATCGGTGTTGAGAGCGAGAAGGGCGCCGGCAGCCGCTTCTGGTTCACGGCGCTGTTTCGCGAGTCCGAGGTCAAGGCTTCAGAGCCACAACCGGTGGGCACACTGGCGGGCACAGCGGTTGCGATCATCGACGACAACCGCACGAACCGAGTGATCCTGGAGCGCTACCTCGACTCGTGGGGCACGCGGGAGCGGAGCTTCGAGAGCGGAGCAGAGGCGCTGCTCGCGCTGCGCGATGCGGTTGAAGAGGACGACCCATTCGAGGTCGCCATCGTCGACTTGATGATGCCGGAGATGGACGGCGCCGACGTGGCGTCCAGGATTCGTGCAGACCCGAAGTTGAAAGACATGGTCGTGGTCCTCCTCACGTCCGCCGGCCGTTCTGAGCGACCGGTGCCCGGCGTCGACGTCGAGCTGGTCAAGCCCGTCCGGCCGTCACAGCTTTTCGATGTGCTGCAGTCGCTCATGGCGTCGCGCCCTGGGCACACGAAGCGGCGCATCCATCGCGAGGGCAGCGGGCCGCCCGCCACACGCCATCGCTGGGCTCGAATCCTGGTCGCCGATGACAACGCCGCCAACCTGAAGGTGGCGGTTCGAATGGTCGAGCGGCTCGGCTATCGCGCCGACGTCGCGGGCAACGGCAGCGAGGCGCTCCATGCCCTCGATCGCGTGCCCTACGACGCCGTCTTGATGGATTGCCAGATGCCGGAGATGGACGGCTATGAGGCGACCCGGGAGATCAGGCGCGCCGAGCGCGACGGCCGGCATGTGCCGATCATCGCGATGACGGCCAGCGCGATGGCCGGCGACCGCGAGCGCTGCCTCGCCGCCGGCATGGACGACTACATCTCCAAACCGGTGAAGCTGCACATCGTCGCCGCGGTCCTGGAACGCTGGCTCGGATCGGATGATGATCACCACCAAACCTGAGCTAACGCACGTCTTGTGCAAAACGCGCGCAATCCCGATCGCACAGACGCCCGCCTTGATCCAAACGTGCGGAATTGGGATCTTTACCGCCTGGGTTGGTGAAACCGTGCAGCCATGACAACCTGCGCTTGTGGGTCGGGAAACCCTTCATCCCGCCACACCTGACCAAAAGGCCCTTCAGCTTGGAGGAGGCGCGGAAGGCCGGAGTCACGCCAAGCGGCCTGAGGGGCAAAGCCTGGCGACGTCTCGGCACGGGTCTCTATTGCTGGAGCGGTCTACGCGAGGATCCCTTGCTGCTGCTGACGGCCTGGCGCCGCGCGCTGCCTCCAGAGTCTGCGTTCGCGGGCGCGACCGCCGCCTGGCTTCTGGGCCTCGACATGAGCCCGATCGATCCAGTCGAGATCGTCGTGCCCGCCGGCTCAGGCGTGCGGTCTCGAACCGGGCTCAACGTTCGCCACTGTGAAATCTCCATGGGAGAAATAGTGTCTGTTAGCGGACTTCGAGCGACATCCGTACACCGCACTCTCTCCGACCTCTGTCTCCGCGGGCCCGCGGTGGAGGCCCTGGTGGCTCGACATGGCGGTCGCATCACGCCTCACAGATCCGGCCGCATTAAGGCGTCACGCAGAGGCGACAAGGGGTCGTGCCGGTTCACGAGGCCTCAGGTCGCTTGCCTCTCTTGCTGCTCCGGCCGAATCTCCGATGGAGACACGGCTTCGATGGCTGTTGATCAAGGCAGGTCTGCCACACCCGGACGTCCAGACTGACCTCTGCGACAGCAGCGAGCAGTTCGTCGGCAGGGCAGACCTCTATTACCCGGCGGCGCGACTCGTTCTCGAATATGACGGGGCGATCACCGCGAGCGCATCGTTGGGGACGACCGCCGGCAGAACCTGCTCATTCAATGGCGGCTTTCGCCTAATGCCGGCTTTCGCCTCTTGCGTTTCACGGCCGCGGACATCCATCGTCAGCCAGATGTCGTCGTCGCACAGGTCCGCGCAGCCCTGACCCCGGCGTCCGATAGTGCGCGTCCGGGTCCTGATCCAAACAGGCGGAATTGGTGGCGCCGAACGCTTAGAGGCGGCGTAACGCGAGCACTGTGACGTCGTCCATGAGCTCGCGGCTCTTGGCTCCCTGCGCCAGGATGTCGACGAGGTCCTGGATGTCGGCGGCGTGCCGGGCGTCGGAAGGCAGCGGCACGTCCTTGGTCGCCAGGTCGGGCCGCAGGTCGATGAGCCCGTCCGAAAAGACGACCAGGGTGTCGCCCCGATCGAGGTGCGCCGAGCCGACCGCGAACTTGCTGTCCGGGAACATGCCGATCGGGGCGCTTCGCTCCGACAGCATCTCCTGCGCGGTCGCGCCCCTCAGCAATCGCGTGTACCCGTGGCCGGCGTCGATGTAGCGCAGGTCGCCTGTCTGGCTGTCGTAGACCGCGTGGAACAGTGTCACGTACGCGTGGTTGACCTCTAATGCGGTCGCCATCACCTTGGCGGCGAGGTAGACGCCTTCCTCCATGTCCTGGAGGCTGGACGCACCACGCACCGCGGCGCGAACGGTCGCCATCATGATGGCCGCGGGCAGGCCCTTGCCCATGACGTCGCCGAGCGTGACAGCGACATATCGTGGATCGGGCTGGTTCCAGTCATAGAAGTCTCCGCTGATCTCGCGCGCGGGGGTGAAGGCGGCGGCGACCTCGTAACCCTGACCCCGCAGCGGCGACGCCGGCAGCATGCCCGCCTGCAGCGCCGCGGCTCGCGCCATCTGGTCGGAGCGCTCGGCGACCATCGACTCGAGCCGCTGAAGGTTGGCGCGGTATTCGAGCTCGAGGCTGCGGCGTCGGAGGGCATTCACGCTCGCGAGGTAGAGCTCGGTGGCTCCCACCGGCTTGACGTAGTAGCCGTACGCGCCGTGGTCGACCGCTGCCCGACCCAGCTCTGGATCGTCGACGCCGGAGATCATCACCACCGCGGGCTGAGGATCCTTCTTGTTCAGCTCGCCCAGCAGCCCGTAGCCGGACTCGTCGGGCAGGCGGATGTCCATGAGCACGAGGGCATAGTCGACAGCCTCGAAACGCTGCCTGGCTTCCGCGCCCGAGAGTGCGATGTCGGCCTCGAAGCCGCGGCTACGCAGCGTGCGCGCCATCGCCTGCGCCAGCGGCTGCTCGTCCTCGACGATCAGGAGCCGCTGCCGATCACCTCCGTCTCTGGGGTCCATTGCCCAGGAGTGTAAGGGGGGCGAATCGGGGCCCGGCCGATATAGGCTTTCTGGGCATGGAGAAGTCGAACCTGTGACCCTCGACGTGGAGACCCGGCAGACTGACTCGGGTGTCACGGTGCTGGCACCATCCGGCCGCCTCGACGTCGTGGGCGCGCCCGCGCTCAAAGAGGCCGTCAGCGAGGCGATGAAGAAGAACGGTCATCCCAGGCTCGTCATCGACATGGAAGGGGTGACCTTCGTCGACAGCTCAGGCCTCGGGTCGGTGGTGTCTGCACTCAAGCAGGTGCGGACCTCCAAGGGCGATCTCAGACTGGCGGCGCCGAACCAGCAGGTTCGGGTGGTCCTGGAGCTGACCACCCTGGACCGGGTGTTTCCGTACTTCGCCACAGTCGAGGAAGCCCTGACTGATTTCTGACCCCGTCGCG
>DASWGF010000117.1:0-2502 GCA_036393875.1 Candidatus Dormiibacterota bacterium | reverse complement strand
AGGCGTCCGCGCGTGGAGCGAAAGATGATCACCGCGGCGCCGACGACTGCGATCGCGCCGAGAAGGTAGAAGTAGACAAACGGGATGGCCGGGGCTTTGTTTCCGTTCCCGCCCAGCAGGAAACTGAGGAAATCCCTGACCCGGTCCCCGATCCACTGGCCCAGGCGGTCGAGGGGGCCTGGCGGCTGGTGCAGCGGGTTGTAGCGCTGCATCGTGAGCACTTGGTGAAGCTGTTGCTGCGCCTGCGCCGGGTCGGCCGTGCCGGCCGGCGCGGCCAAAGCATCCCGCAGACGGTTCAGGCGCGCGCCCGCGTCCTTGAAATCGGGCGGGCGCATTTGCAGGTCCGATACGATCTCCGGCTGCGTGCGACCGGTGCCGGCCTCGAGCACGGCCAAAGCCTTGATGGCGGCGGCGACGTCGCCGGGCTGTGCGCTGCTGACGACGGCGATGGTGTCCTCGACAGCCTGAAGGTACGTCGATGCGTCGGCGATCGCCGTCATCGGCCACGCGAGGCCGGCCGCGGCCAGCAGCGGAGCCAGCGCTCTGAAGGCGGCGCGCGTTTTCAGGTCGTTCTCACGCCGGCTGTGCGGTGGCCACGCGCTGCGCGAGCTGAAAGAGATCGAGGGCTTCGCGCCGAACGCGGAGGTCGAAGTAGATGAGCACGATTGCGATCTGGAACACAGGAATCGCGAGCGCGCTGACTAGCACCGCAACAGCTTGCGAAATCGCCAGCGCGACGTATTGGGATACGACAATGCCGAGCAAGCCACTGGCCAGTGACAGGAACCCTCCCAGGGCAATCTGGACGACGTACCAGATCAGCAGAACCAGGAACAGGATCAGGAACGTGCGCCACCAGCGTCCCTCGACGAGGCGCCAGCTGCGGCCCATGGCGGCGACCAGTCCGGTGTTCTCGACGAACATCACCGGCAGCACAGTCACCCAGCCCACCCAGATCCATATCCAGAGCGGCAGCAAACAGAACATCAAGATCATCAACCCGATCAGGACCAGGTACCCGAGGATCGCGAAGTATCGCCGCAGGACTCCACTCAGCGCGCCCCAGATGGTCACGGGGCGCCCCTGGGCGGATTCGCATGCGGCGTAGATCACTGCCGCTGACGTGAAGGGTGACAGCAACAGGCTGACCAGGTAACCGATCACAAGCACTGCCATGGAAGACACCAGGCCGCTGAAGTCGGGAGCAGTCGAGTTCGCGCTTTGGACGAAGCTTGAAAACAGCGAAAAGATGCTGTAGCCCGTGAGCCCGGCGGAAGGGATCGCGAGGATCAAAGAGATGCCCGCGAAGAGCAGGAAGTGGCGGCGATAAATACGAAAGGTCTCGTCGAGAAGATCGCCGATCTCGAGCGGGCGCAGCCTGAGGGGTGCCGGGGCGCTCACTTTGGCCTCCATTGTGGCGTGGCCGCACGCCTCTATGGCGATCAGGCGTACTCTCAGGTTGGGGTGTGAAGTGGTCGATGAATCTCGCGCCAGCCGTGATCGGATGCGCGTCCTGTTCGTGGAAGACGATCCGTCAGTGGCGCAAATGTACAAGCTCAAGCTCGAGCTGGACGGCTACGACGTAGAGGTGGCCTCCGACGGAGAGGAGGCCCTCGAGGTCGCGCGGAGAGTGACGCCCGACATCATCTTTCTCGACATCCGCCTACCGAAGCTGGACGGGTTTGGGGTCCTGGAGGCGTTACGGAAAGATCCGAAGACAGAGAATCTGCCGGTCGTGATTCTGTCGAACCACAGCGAGAAGCAGCTCGTCGAGCGCGGCCTCCAGCTGGGCGCGCTGGACTATTTGATCAAGACCCAGACCACGCCGGCTCGTCTTTCGAGCGGCCTCGAAACCTGGCTGAAGGAGTAGTCGGCCGCTAGGGTTTGGCGGCGGCTCCGGTGCCGGCGGGCTCCTTGTGGCGATGCTTCGTCGGCGTGAACTTGAGCCCGTCCTCGCCCTCGACGTCGATCTGCACCGTGTCGCCGCGGGAGATCTTTCCGCGCAGCAGGTGCTCCGACAGCTGGTCTTCGATCCGGTTCGTGATCACCCGCCGCAAGGGACGCGCGCCGTAAATCCGGTCGTATCCCTCTTTGGCCAATAGATCTTTCGCCGCGTCGGTGACCTCGATCGTTATCTGCTGTTCGACCAGGTGCTTGCCGAGCTTCGCGAGCTGCAAGTCGACGATCTGCCGGATCTGCCCCGTGGTCAGGCTCTTGAAGACGACCACGGCGTCGACACGATTCAGGAACTCAGGCCGGAACATCCGCTTGAGCTCTTCGTCGATCTTTTCCTTGGTGTTCTTGTGGCGCCGTTCGACCTCCTCCGACTCGTCAACGACAGCCGGCTGGAAACCGAGCGAGGTGCCGGCCTGGTTGACGTCGCGGATGCCCAGGTTCGACGTCATGATGATCACGGTGTTCGCGAAGTTGACGACCTTGCCCTTCGCATCGCTGAGCCGGCCATCTTCGAGGATCTGCAGGAGCATGTTGAAGACTTCGGGG
>DASWGF010000116.1:0-11989 GCA_036393875.1 Candidatus Dormiibacterota bacterium | reverse complement strand
TCTCTCGAGATCTCCTTGATGCGCTCGGAGATCACCGTCATCAGCTGCATGATGATCGTGGCGTTGATGTAGGGATTCAGGCCCATCGCGACGACGCTGAAGCGAGAAAGCGCGCCGCCAGAGAAGAGGCAGAAGAGCCCGAGCAGAGCCTGCGAGTTGAAGAGCTGGCTGAGTGCAACCTGGCTCGCTCCGGGAACCGCCACGTTGGCGAAGAGGCGGACCAGAAGCAGGATGGCGCCGGTGAAGAGGATCTTGTTCCTGAGCTCGGGCAGGCGAATCGCATTGGCCAGGGCCTCGAGTATCTTCACCGGCGGTTTATTCCTCGCGTCCCTGCGGTCAGGTGCCTATGAACCCGAACCCCGAGGACCGGGACTCGGCGAGCACGAAGCCGGCCACGTCATTGCCGAGCTCGACTCCGGCCACGTGGTCGAGTCGTGTGTGCACGCCGCCATAGATGCGGCTCAGTCCGGCCTCGGTAGCGGCGGCGCTGTAGCTGTCGAAGTTCCTCACCACCCCGGGTAGGACGTCCGAGGTGACGCTGAGGCGGTCCTGATCACCGAAGAATCGGGCCAGCACCGACGCGCCGGCCGCGCTGATCGCGCTGTGGGCTCCGGGATATGACGGGTCCGGCGCCGTGCCGAGAAGTGGGGTCCAGCTCGGGTCTCCGGCCACGGCCGGGGTGCCGGCCCCGCCCTCGCGAATCGCCGTGATGGGCCGCCAGACCAGGTAGTGGTACTTGGCGTCGTAGAAGGCGATCGTGGTGTCGGCAAACGACAGGTTGAGGAGCGCAAACAGCTGCGCCGTGCGGGCGAGGTCGGCGTGGTGGGTTATGGCGGACGTCTCGGCGATCTCGTTCCACGTCACCCAGATCGGACCGGGCCAGAACTTGGCGATGACGGTCTGGTCGGCGGTGCGAGTGGTGCTGGTCTTCGAACCGAGGTTCTTGACCTCATCGAGGGCTTGTGCGTAGGCGGTCGAGCTGACAGGTGCCGGCGCGGCCGACCGGAACTGGTCGGCCGACTGGAGCACGAATGGGCTCACGTTCGGCCACTGGGTGAACACCGCCGGGGTGAATGCGGGGGGCGCCGGGCGCCACTGGCCTGGCAGCGTGCCGGCAGCAATCGCCGGCGGCGTCGCGTTCGATCCGTCGTTGGCTCGAGAGGCGAGGGCCAGCATTGCCGCGAGGCGGCCGACCGCGATCCCTTTCAGCTTGGCGCTACCGTCGGGGATCGTCGCCAGCTCATCGGCGAGCTGCTGGTCGAGGGCCGCCTTCCACGAGGGATAGAGGGCCAGGAGTACGTCGTGCCCGGCTTCAGCCGCGGCGACGTCGGGCCGTGCTCCGCCAGGCGCGTTGATGGCGAAGAGATAAGGCTCACTCCGCGGTTCGATGGAAACGACCGCGTCGTATATCGCGACGTGCAGGATGGCGAAGCTGCGGGTGGGGTGGATCGTCGGCGGCTGCGCTCCCGGCGTGTTGACGATCTTGACGAGCTCCTTGTTCCAATCGACGACGACCGCGCCGGATCCAGAGCCGGCCGGCGCGGCCGCAGCTGCCGTCCCGCTGCCGGTGACGTGCTGGTACGCGACGACCGCGAATGTGGCGGCAAGCGTCAGGGCGACGCCGGCCAATGCGATCAATGACTTTTTCATGGTTGGTGACTTCTCCTCGACTTTGTTTGTAGGACAGGAGGAGATAGGCGCCGGCGTTACAAGCCGCCCGCTGCGCGTCGTAACGATCCACGTAGTTGTGATCGAGATGCAGTCGATAGGGACGCGCCGCCCCTTCACGGTCATCGCCGGTCAGACATACCGGGACCCGGTACAGGTGTTCAACCACTGTTTGATGCCCGTCTATCAGACGTCCTACCGGTGGACAGGCAACCGCCTCGATGCCGAGGACGTCACCACCTGGGTCTTCGTCAACGCATTCGGGCGTCTCGACCTGCCGCGACCGGTGCCGGCGGTCGACGATGAGCTGATCGAGGCCACGGTCCAGGCCATCGGCAGGCACTGGACGGAGAGATATGGAATCTCCTCGCTGCGGTGGTCGGCCCTACATGCCGGAGAAGTGGCCGCCCCTTGGCGGTCGATGTTGAGCCTCAGGGCCCTTCTGGATCCCCTGCCGGGAGAGCTGCGCCTCGTGACCGTGCTCCGGTTTCTCCGCCGGCGCACGGTGAATCAAATCGCAGCCCAGCTGGAGGTGAGTCCGCCGGCTGCGGCCATCTTGGTTTTCAGGGCGCTGGCCGAGATCGGCGCTCAGATGGGTTTCGGTCCCGCCCTTGATGACATCTCACAGGCGGACGACGTAGCGGCTTTCGTGGATCACCTCGTCACCAGACGAAGACCGAACAGGTTTGAAGCGACGCCGACTTCGTTTCAGGCGCTCCTGGCCGCGACCTGCGTTCATGCCGCCATCGCGGGCAACGACCTGCCCAGGACTCGATTCGTGAGGTCGTTGGAGGAGGTGTTCAATGTGGGTGGATTGCCCGCCGTCTTCGGGTATGCGTAACAGGCATGAGTAGTTGTTGCCCGTGGACGCATGTCTGGCGCGGTGGGTCTGATCGAGCTCCGACCCGGCGGCGACCGCGAACCCGGGATCGCGAGTGACCCTGCAGCCGCGATCTATACGGACTGGGAGTCCGTCTATCAAGACAACGTCGTGGGCATTTACCAGCTCGCGTTTCGTAGGGTCGGGAACGCAGCCGATGCTGAAGACGTGGCTGAGGACGTCATGATCCGCACCCTTAAGACCCTTCGCTTTCCTGCCCCCGTCCACAACGTGCGCTCATACCTTGTCAAGACCGCGAAAACGGTGCTTGCCGACCACTGGCGGAGCCACTACGCCGCCCAAAACGTTGCGCTCGAGCTGGAGCAACTGCCGCAGCAAGAAGTGGCCGGCCCATCGAGCACGGTCGCATCCGAACGTGCCCAGCGCTTGCTGGGCTTACTGCCCGACCAGTTTCGACGCGTGCTGGAGCTTCGCTTCCTGCTTGGATACAGCGTGCGCGAGGCCGCCAACGAAATGGGGGTAACAGAGTCCAACGCGCGAGTGCTGCAGTTCCGTGCCCTGCGGAAGGCAGCCGAGCTCGAACGGGAGGTTTTGGGATGACGTCTTCAGCTGCTGAGCGCGTGGCCAGGTTTGTCGATGATCTGTTGCGAGGCCGGCGGCCTCGCCGGTTCACGGCGTCACCCGATGAAGCCGAGGCCATGGCCGCGGCGGCCGGCCTGGTCGCCGCTCGAGCCGGTGCCGATCTGCCCGACAAGGCTGCTTTGGACAGGATTCATCAGAGGCTCACCGAGCGGCTCGACGAGAGTCCCCGGACAGACGCTCGCTTCACAAGGCGCGTCTGGCTCAGGACATTGAGCACGGCAGCAGCAGCGGCGTTCGTTGGTGTCGCGCTCGACGAAGTTCTGACTCGCCAGGGGCCGGCTGGTCCCGTGGCGACGGGGCCGGCGGTCTTGACACCGGATGGTGGCCAGTGGCGGCCAGTGGCCGCGGTCACGCAGCTCCAGGAAGGACACGCCATTCTCGTTTCCACGGGCTCGGTCGACGCCGTCGTAGTCAACGACGGCGGCCAGATCAGCGCGGTGTCGGGCATTTGCACGCATCTCGGCTGCCGGCTGCAGCCGGACGACACTGACAGGAGATTGAGCTGTCCCTGCCATCAGACCGCCTTCTCGTGGTCGGGCAAGGTTCTCTACTACCGGCTGAAAGCGGCTCCTCCGGATCTCCCCAGCATCGGGTCACGGGTGAGGGACGGGCAGATCGAGCTGTTTGTGGTGTGAGCGGCTCGCCCTAGCCCGGCTGTAATGGCCGCTCGTAGTTGTTGCCATCGTGAGCACTCCCCCTGCGAGCACCAAGACACCAACCCGGCGGACGTTTCTCGGCTGGTGGATCGCCGGCCTGCTGACCTCAATTGTTGTTGCTGTGCTGGCACCGCTGGGCGTATACGTATTCCCGCCCCTGCGTCCCAACCTGCGCGCCGGGAAGATCCGCGTGTCGCTCAACACACGGCTGGCCGACATGGCAGAAGGATCCGCCGTACGTTTCGACTCGCCCGCGGGCGTGTCTTTCACCATGGCTGACGGGGGCGAGGGCAACACCGCCGGAGACCCCACATATGGCGGTTACCTGGCTCGAGACCAGGGCACGTTGCGGGCGTTCGCCATCACCTGTCCGCACCTGGGCTGTTCCTACAACTACGACGCCGGCTTGCGGCACTTCCTGTGTCCATGCCATGGCTCGCAGTTCGCGCTCGACGGAAGCGTCCTGCACGGACCGGCCACCGCGCCCCTGTCGCATCTCACGTGGCAACCCGGGGCGGCTGGCAATGAGATCGAAATCGACGGCTCGACCCCACCCAGCTGAACTGAATCAATTAGGAGATTGGAAACCAAAAATGAATCGCACACTCTTGCTTGTGGCCGCGTCTGTCGGCGCGGCGTTCGTCACCGCCGCCTGTGGTGGCACGGGGGGCTACGGAAGCTATGGCACGTCGAATCCGCGCGGTGGAACGCCGGCAGCGTCGGGAATGGCGACCGTCGTAGTCGCGAATTCGAGCCGCGGGCAGATTCTTGTCGACAGCAGCGGCCGGACCCTGTACCTGTTCGAGGCCGACAGGGCGGCAGCCTCGTCGTGCTATGACGCCTGCATCGGGGTGTGGCCGGCGGTGGTCACCACCGGGCAGCCTGTGGCGGGCCCGCGCGTCAATGCTTCCCTGCTGAGTACAACCAAACGCAAAGACGGCACGCTCGAAGTGGTCTACAACGGTCACCCGCTCTACTACTTCAGCGGCGACAAGAAGTCCGGCGACGTGACCGGCCAGGGCCTCAGCAGCTTCGGCGCGGCGTGGTATGTGGTGTCACCAGGCGGCACCAAGATCGACACCGATTCAACGCCGAGCGCTGGTGGTTACTGATGTCTTGACCCGCAACGCCGTGCTGCGGGTCGATCGCGATGCCGACTGGGTGTTTCGTGAGCTGCACGATCCAAAAACGCTGATGAGCTGCGTGCCCGGTGGCCGCATCACCAGGATCCTCGACGCTCGGAGGTTCGAGGCGCGAGTGGTGGCCGGCGTGGGTCCATTCAAGATCGCGTATGCAGGCACCGGACAAATCAAGGATTCGGATCCAGGCTCGCGGACCGCCTCACTCACCATCGCAGGCCGCGGGATCGGCATGCCACCGAGCCGCGTGCGAATGGCCATGGTGGTTTCGTCCCTCGATGCCGGCGCAGTGCTGCACATGTCGTTTCGAATGACCATCGAAAGGACGCTTCTCAGCCGGGGGCTCGTCGACGTCATCGTGGGCGACCTGCTCGGCCGCACGGTCCAGAAGATGAAGGCGCGGCTCGAGAGCCGCCCGATCTCGAATTCAGGAACAGCCGCCTAAACCAGTTGCTCGGCAGTCGCGTCGGCGCCGGCGGGAACTGGACCCTCCGGCCGCGCCTTGAGCCCTTCCAGGATCCGCACCACGAGGCGGCCGACCTCATCGCGGGCCTGGGCGGGGTCTTCTGCATCGGCCACGTAAAAGCAAGCTGCGCTGAGCGCGCCGGACAGCAGCAGCGCCAGCGGGCGCAACGGCTGCCGTTCGATGACCCCGCCGTGCATCGCCTTGCGCAGAGCTCCCCGGATGCCGACCGCACCGTAACGTGACTCGATCATGTGCAAGACGTCATAGCTCAGGACAGATCGCGCGTCATGCAGCGCGATCCTGCGCACGGCGGGATCGAGCTGAGCGTCGATCATCAGCTGGCAGCCCGCGGCCAGCGCGGTCCAGTGGTCTGGCTCGAGGAACACGCTCACCACCTGGTCCGATACCTCGCGCATCACCTCTTCATAGACCTCCTGGAACAGGTTGGCCTTGCCTCCGAAGTGGTGGTAGACGGCGCCCTTGGTCACTCCCGCGCGTGCTGCCACCTCCTCGATCGAGGTGGCGGCGTACCCGCGCTCGCCGAACAGCCCACGGGCCGCTGTCACCAGGGCCAGCCGCGTGGCGTCGCCCTGGGCCTCCCGCTTGTCCTTTCCTATCAAGGTCTTGACTTCCATACTAAGGGTATGCATACTGCCGTACCAACGGTACGGAAAGCTCCATACCATGAGTATGTTAGCAAGAAAGGAGATCGGGAGATGCCCAAGTTTGTGATCGAGCGCGACCTGCCGGGGGCCGGCAGCCTTTCCCCCGAGCAGCTGAGAACGATCTCGCAGAAGTCCAACAAGGTCATCGCGGACCTGGGGCCCGAGATCCATTGGCTGCACAGCTACGTCACCGACGACAAGCTGTACTGCGTCTATGTCGCCCCCGATGCGGACATCATCCTGGAGCACGCCCGCTGCGGCGGCTTCCCTGCCAACAAGGTCACCAAGCTGGCCACGATGATCGATCCCTCGACCGGCGACGTCGCCTGAACCGGACTTGATCACCTGGTAAGGGGCGGCGCGCATGTGGGCGCGCCGCCTTTCTTTGTTAAAGGGACGTAGGCTGAATCGGTGCCTTCGACCGACGATCCCATCCGAGCTCGAACGCAAAGCGGTACTGAGTCTCAGCCTGTTCCGATCACCGTGGCGCTCGGGCGCGTGGGCGCACAGGCGGAAGAAGAGGACTTCGCCGGCGCGTTTCCGATCCTGGACGAGGCCCAGATTGCCAAGCTCGGCCGCTACGGGGTCGAGGAGAGCGTGCCCGCGGGCCATGTGTTTTTCCGAGAGGGGGAACGGGGCTCCGATTTCGTTCTGGTGCTGAGCGGCACCGTGGAGGCGGTTGCGCATTTCGGAGACTCGGGAGAAACGACCAGTACCGTCTTCAACCCTGGCCAGTTCGTCGGAGTCATGAACATCCTCAGCAACGAAGGCGCCTACGTCACCGCGACCGCGACAGTTGCCGGTCGTGTGCTGAAGGTGCCGCTCGCTCAGCTCCGAGCGGTCATCGGCGAAGACGTCGCCCTGAGCGAGATCGTGGTCCGCGCGTTCCTGCTGCGGCATTCGCTGCTGCTGCGTCTGGGCACGGGGCCTAAGTTGATCGGCTCGCGATTCAACGACGCCACGCGAGAGATCCTCGACCTGCTAGCGCGTAATCGGTGCGCCATTACGTTTATCGACGTCGATGCCGCACCTCGCGCGGAAGCGCTGCTGCGCAATTTCGGCTTCACGGTTGCAGACATCCCGCTGGTGCTGGTGGGGGGACAGCCAATCCTGCGGAATCCGTCTCTGGCAGAGGTCGCTTCCGTTTTTGGCATCCAGGCCGATGCGTCTGATCTCGAGGAGGTGTCCGACCTGCTGGTCGTCGGCGCCGGGCCGGCCGGTCTGGCGGCTTCTGTCTACGGCGGATCCGAAGGCCTGTCGACAACGGTGGTCGAATCTGTCGCAGTGGGCGGGCAGGCGGGGACCTCGTCACGGATCGAGAACTACCTCGGGTTCCCGGCCGGGCTTTCTGGCGCAGAGCTGGCTGCTCGAGCCGCGCTTCAGGCCGAGAAATTCTCGGCCGCAATCCTGGTCGGGTCCAACGCCAAGTCCCTCAGCTCGGTCGGCGGCATTCATAGCGTTGAGCTGAAAGACGGCCGAACACTTAAAGCTCGGGCGGTCGTCGTGGCGACCGGTGCCAGGTACAGGCGCCTTCCGGTCGACAGGCTGGCCGAGCTGGAAGGTTCCGGTGTGTTTTACGCCGCGACCGAGGTCGAGGCGCAGAAGTGCACGGGAGCTGTGGTCGTGGTGGGAGGGGGGAACTCTGCCGGCCAGGCCTCCGTTTTTCTCAGCCGGCGACTCGACGTGCATCACCTGATCCGAGGCGAGTCGCTCGACGCCACGATGTCGCGTTATCTGATCGATCAGATCGAGCGCAATCCTCGCATCGCCCTTCACGCCCGGACCCAGGTCAAAGGCTTGATAGGCGCAACCGTGCTCGAAGCCGTGATCATCGAGGCGGCCGATGGCGCACGATCGCAGCTGCCTGCGTGCGCGCTGTTCTCGTTCATCGGCGCCGAGCCGAACACCGACTGGCTGAAAGAGTGCCTGCAGCTCGACGAGGACGGATTCATCGTCACGGGGTCCGACCTGACCGCGACGGACGGCTGGACGCCGTTGCTGTTGGAAACGAGCCAACCCGGCATCTTCGCGGTCGGCGACGTTCGCCACGGCTCGATCAAGAGGGTTGCGACCGCGGTCGGCGAAGGCGCGATGGTCGTGAGGTTGGTCCACGAGCGCCTGGCCTCTCCCGTGTAGCAAGATCGAGCAGTCAGGATGGCGGAGCCCCCCACGCAGGCCAAGAAGTAGATGCCGGATATCAACTCGTGGCACGACTATTTCGTGATGGTCGGCGGCGGCTCAGCTGCCCTCACCGGGCTGATCTTCGTGGCGATGACGCTGCACCTCAATGAGATCACCACCAATCCGGTGCATCGACATCGCGCGCGCACCATCTTGATGGGCCTGACGGCCGTTTTCATTCGCTGCGGCCTGGTGCTCATGGGCGGTCAGAGCTTCCGCGCCGTGGCGCTCGAGATCATCGGCGTGCTCACGGTCGTCGAGTTCCTCCTCTACTCGAGCATCCGGCAGGCCATGCAAAGCGCTGATCGGGGAGTGCTGCTCCGTACGATCGGCAGCTTTGCCTGCCTGCTGCTCGAGGAGGCGGGCGCCATCGTCCTGTTTTTCGGAAGTGCGTGGGGGCTTTACGTCGTCGGACTGGGGATGATGTCGTCCTTCATCTTCATGGTGACCGGCGCCTGGCTGCTCCTGGTCGGCGTCGGCACGGTCGAGGCCGCCGGCGCCCGATCAGCCGCTGAGCGCTAACGCCGAGCGGCGCCGGGTCGAATCAAGTCTCGGGGATAGTCGTACGGAATGGTGACGAGACCTCTCGTGCGTTGCTCACAGATTCACCCCTTGACAGCGGGCCGACGGTGCCTATAATCCGGTAAGCGCTTACCGGTAAGCGCTTACTCACGGCACGAAGTCACCCGAGGAAAACCCGATAGGGCCTGGTGTCAGCGCCGAAGAAACCCAAAGAGTCCCTGACGATCTATGACGTCGCCAAGCGCGCTGGCGTCTCCATCGCATCCGTTTCCCGCGTCCTCAACGGCCTCGGCACTCCACGCGTTGAGACACGAGACCGGGTCATGCAAGCCGTTCGCGAGCTCAGCTTCGTGCCCGACGGCGCCGCGCGGGCTCTGTCCAACGGGCTGAAAGAAGTGGTCGGCGTCGTTTTCCGCCGAGAGAGCGGTGAGACTTACCTCGAGGGTGAGGACGAGAGCTTCCTCTTCATCGACGTCATCAATCGCGGCATCGAAATGGGGGCGCAGCGCCGCGGCTTCGATCTGCTCATCAGCTCGGTCGGGTTCAACGACGACAACGTGGCACAGCGGATCGGCGCCCTCGCCGGCAAGTCGGATGGCCTGATCCTCCACGACCGGATGCTGTCGACGGTCGGGATCGCACGGCTGGCCGACATGGTCCCGGTCGTGACGCTGGCCGGCAGCCCCACACCCGCGTCCATCAACGTCCGGTGCGACAACGGGTCCGGGATCCGAGCGTTGGTCCATCACCTGGCGAACGACCACGGATACAAAAGCCTCGGCTACGTCTCCGGACGATCCGACAGCCCCGACAACAAGACACGCCAGCGAGCGTTCGAAACCGAAGCCGCCGCAGCCGGTGCCGAGATTGAAACCGGGACGGCGTGGCAAGGCAACTACAGCGCCGCCGGCGGGGCCAACGTCATCGAATCGCTGCTGGACGCAAGCAAGAAGCTGCCTCGCGCGATCCTCTGCGCCAATGACCAGACCGCGCTCGGAGTGATCCATGCGCTCGGCCAGCGCGGCATCCGGGTGCCGCAGGACGTCGCGATTACCGGCTTCGACGATGTTCCTGTCGCCCGCCACCTGCATCCGCCCCTGACCACGGTCCGGCAGCCCATGCAGGATCTCGGCGCGACCGCCTTCGACGTCCTCTATTCCAGGATCAGCGGAGGCCCAAGTCAGCGTGACGTCGTGCTTCCGGTGCAGCTCGTCGTCCGCGAGAGCTGCGGCTGCGCCGGCGGCGCGGCCGAAGAGGCGCAGCAGTAGATGCGAGCAATCCTGCGGAGGCTCGGGGTTTACCTCCTCGCCGCCTGGGTCGCGCTCACCGTCAGCTTCCTCCTGCCACGGGTCGTGCCTGGGAACCCCGTCGCCGGCGCTGTGGCAAGGGCATCGCAATCGGGCAACTGCAACTCCCAGTGCGTCATGGCGATCGAAGAGCAGCTTGGCTACAACGTCCACACGAGCATGTGGGATCAATACCTGCAGTACGTCGGAAATCTTGTGCACGGCGACCTCGGGCACTCCTGGTCGGAAAACGCCCCGGTTAGCAGCCTCATCCTCCAGTACCTGCCCTGGACGCTCGGCCTGTTGGTGATCGCGACGATCATCGCGTTCGTCGCGGGGACCGCAATCGGCATCTTGATCGCCTGGCGCCGTGGCTCGTGGGCCGACTGGATCCTGCCCGGCGCCACCTTCTTCCAGGCGATTCCTTATTTCTTTCTCGCCCTTGTCGTGGTCTTGATCTTCGGGCAGACCGGGACGATGCTCAGGTGGTTCCCGAGCCTGTTCGGGTATGACATCTACGCGGTCACTCCGGGGCCGAACCTCCCCTACATCGAAAGCGTCGTCAGCCACGCCATCCTGCCCGCCGCGACAGTGATTCTTGGCTCGATGGCCGGATTCATCCTGACGATGCGCAACAACATGATGACGACGCTGGACGAGGATTTCGTCCTGGTCGCGGCAGCGAAGGGCCTGCCCGGCCGAAGCGTGGTGTGGTACGCCGCCCGCAACGCACTGTTGCCCGTAGTCGCCAATTTCACCATTGCGATCAGCCTTCTCGTCGCCGGCCAGATCCTGGTCGAGATCGTCTTCAACTATCCGGGGATCGGATTCCACCTCTTCGACGCACTGGGGAAGCTCGACTACTCGCTGGTGCAGGGGATCTTCGTCGTCATCACGCTGGTGGTGCTCGCCGCCAATCTCCTGGCCGACGTCGTGTATGTGCTGATCGATCCGCGGGCGCGGCAGGTGGCCTGAGATGACGATCAACAGCACCTCCTTGAGCACGGTCTCGCCAGGAGCTGGGCCGAGCGTGGAGCCGGTCTTTCATCGCGCCCGAATCCTGCGCGTGCCGCGCTCCCCACAGGTGCTCGTCGGGCTCGTGATCCTGGCCGTCTTCGGAGTGGTCGCCATCGTCGGTCGCTGGATCACGCCGTACTCGCCCAATGCGACCGACGAGAAAAACTGGGTGCAGCACGTCCTGGTCCCGGGCACCGGCCCCGGCACCGGATTCCCGGCGAACTATTACCCGCTCCCACTGCCCCCATCGGCCGCTCACTGGCTCGGAACCACGGTCTTCGCGCAAGACGCCTGGTCCCAGCTTCTGGCGTCCACGCAGGCGACGCTGTTCGTCGGCCTGCTCGCGGCCGCCATTGCCACTGTCCTCTCCGTCCTGATCGGCGTGACCGCCGGCTATCTGGGAGGGGCCGCAGACGAAGGCCTGTCCCTTGTCGCCAACGTGTTCCTCGCGATTCCTGGGCTGCCGCTCCTCATCGTGATCGCCGACTACGTGCCTTCCGCGGGCTCGAGCATCGTGCTGGTGGCGGCCATCATCGCGGTCACCACGTGGGCTTATACCGCCCGCACCCTGCGTGCTCAGACCCTGTCCCTGCGCAACCGCGACTTCGTCGAGGCGGCGCGGGTTTCAGGTGAGGGACGGTCTCGCATCATCCTCGTCGAGGTTCTTCCCAACCTCATTCCAATCGTTGCCGCGTCCTTTCTCTTCACGACCCTTTCGGCCGTCGGGGCTTACATCGTGATCGCCTTCCTGGGCCTGGCCGGCGCGCCGACTTCGGCGCCGCCCGGACTCTGGAACTGGGGCGAGATGCTGCGTGAGGGATTCGCCAACAACGCCGTGCGCAGCGGGTGGTGGTGGTGGTGGGCGCCCCCCGGCCTCTTCATCGCCTTGCTCGGGACCGGCCTGGC
>DASWGF010000115.1:0-5034 GCA_036393875.1 Candidatus Dormiibacterota bacterium | reverse complement strand
GTGCTCCAGTCAAGCCAACCCGTGGTGGTCGACTTCTATGCCGAATGGTGCGGACCCTGCCGGATGATGTCACCCCTGGTGGAGCAGCTTGCGGGCGAGTACGCCGGTCAGGTGGTCATCGGCAAACTGGACATCGACGTCAACCAGGACATCGCGATCCGTTACGGGGTGATGGGCATCCCGACCCTGGGCCTGTTCCGGGACGGCAACCTGATCGACCGGTTGATCGGCTTCCCGGGCGGCAAGAACCCGATCAAGGCCTGGATCGACAAGAACGTCCCCGCCGTCTCATCTGAGGCGACGGCAACCGAGGCGGGCGCAGCCTAACCCCAGCAATAGCTCAAACCAGTGCGGCCGGGGAAATCCCGGCCGCTTTTCTTTTTTCTCGAACGTCGTCATGGCGACCGGGCTTAGCCCGGTCGCGACTCACGTTCTCTCAGCCTCCGACGCGAGGCTGGGAGTGACCTTCAAACAATCGCTACTTCTCGGGAGGGTAGAGCAGGTGCGCGAGTCCCGGCCACGCGTCTGAGTCAACAAGCATGGGGTTGGTGCCGGCGAGCGCACCGATGAGGGGGAACCTCGAGGTTCCCCCTCATAACTAGTGTCCCCACATGGCGCGCTCGGCATGCTTGACCGTGGCGGGGCCATGTTCGCCCGTTCGAATACGAACCGCGTCTTCGACGTCGATGACGAAGATCTTGCCGTCGCCGACCTCGCCATGGTCGCCAGTTCGGGCGGCTTCCGCAAGCTTATCGACCACCGTCTTCACGATTTCCGCCTGCATCACCGCCTCGACCTTGAGCCGCGGAATCAGCGAGATGTGAACGGAAGCGCCTCGATACTTTTCCGTGTATCCACGCTGCGCGCCGCAGCCCTTGACCTCGGTCACAGTGACGCCTGAGACACCGCACTCGTCGAGGACGTCCTGCACTTCCTGCAGCCGCTCGTGGCGAATGATCGCAACTACCATCTTCATGCGGGTGACCCCTCGTGGCTGCGGGCCGAGCCGCCGACCCGTTCTGCCGACCCGTGTGGGTTGACCGTGGGGGTATCGGCCGGCCGGTAGACGCCGCCTGGGACCGGCATGAAGGACTCGGGGTATCCCCACATGCCGTGCTCGCTGATGTCGAGCCCTTCCATCTCCTCCCGCGCCGAGACGCGTAGCCCGACTGTCTTCTTGATGATCCAGAAGAGTCCATAGCTGAGCACGAATACGGTTGTGAACGATGCCACCACCGCGATCGCCTGCGACCCGAGTTGGTGGAAATCGCCCGTGTAGAACAGGCCGCCCTGCCCGACGCCGTTGAACTTCGCCAGCGCCGGCACGGTGAACAGACCGCAGCTGAGCGTGCCCCAGATCCCGGCCATACCGTGCGCGGGCAGCGCGCCCACCGGGTCGTCGAGGATCTTGTCGAGGGCGAGCACACCCAGGACAACGATCACGCCGGCCACCGCCCCGATTACGATCGCGGCCCACGGCTCGACGTAACCAGACGGCGCGGTGATGGCGACGAGCGCCGCTATGGCGCCGTTGCCAATCATGCCGACGTCCATCGTCTTGGTGATGAAGTAAATCGTGGCCAGCGCCGCCACCGCGCCCGCCGCCGCGGCAAGGTTGGTGACGACCACGATGTCTGCAAAGTGGAGGTTGGTCGCGTTCAGCGTCGACCCTGGGTTGAAGCCGAACCAGCCGAACCACAGGATCAGCACGCCGAGCTGAGCCAGCGGCATGTTGTGGCCTGGGATCGCGTTCGAGCGGCCCTTCTCGTACTTGCCGATACGGGGACCAAGCAGCAGCAGCCCGGCGAGACCGGCGGTGGCACCGGTGAGGTGCACCACGGTGGATCCGGCGAAGTCCTGCGCCCCGAGAGTCGCCTGCAAGAAGCCACCGCCGAAGAGCTGGTGGCTGATAAGCGGATAGATGAATGCTGCGAACGGAATCCCAAACAGGATGTAGACGATGAACTTGGTCCGCTCGATCATCGTGCCCCACACGATTGCCAGCGAGACCGCGCAGAAGACGAACTCGAAGAACCACTTGGCTGATGCGGTGGCTGTGCTCGCGTCGATCGCCGGCAGATGCAGTTGCGAGCCTGGGCTGAAGGTCGGGAAGAAAGCGCTGCCGCCGATGAAGGCGAACCAGCCGCCGGCGCCGAACGCGAGGCCGAAGCCGACTGCCCAGTAAGCAATCGAGCTGACGCTCAGGTTGGTCACAACCTTGGCGACAACGGTGCCGACGTTCTTCATTCGGCTGAAACCGACCTCGAGCATCGCGAACCCGGCCTGCATGAACATCACGAGACAGCCGGTGACGATCACCCAGACCGTGTCGGCCGCGACGCCGGCCGCCTGGGTGGCTGTGGGGTCGTCGGCTGCGACAGCGAGGGGAACGAGCGCGCCCAGGAGGGCGAATCCCGCCGCGATCATGAGCACCGGTTTGCGCTTCTTGAGCGCCGTCCTGAGATCAGAGCTGGGCATCGACAAGTAAGTCACCTCCGCGTTTCTAGCCATTAGCGTGTGGTCAGGCTAGGTGCGACGCGGTCACGCCTGAAACGTGTGCTGGTCACGAAGACCACGGCTTTGGCTTGTGCAGTCCGCACGACCGAGAGGCGGCTGGGGATATCTCTTGTCGTGTCATCCACACGTAAAACGTGGCCGTCGATTCGGTCGGCCCCACCGTGATGCTGCCGGCGCCCGATTCCTACGATGCCCTTGGGGCTCGCACAAAATCCAAGGTTCTGGAGGGTGTTGATGGCAGTAGAGACGAAGGCAGGCAAGAAGACAAGCCCGCGCGAGGTGATCGAACGCGCCAAGGCTGAGGGCGTCGAGGTCGTCGACGTCCGGTTCATCGATCTGCCGGGCACGTGGCAGCACTTCAGCCTGCCGCTCGGCGAGCTCGAAGAGGACAGCTTTACGGGCGGCCTCGGATTCGACGGGTCCAGCATCCGCGGCTTCCAGTCGATCGATGAGAGCGACATGCTGCTCATCCCGGATCCGGACTCAGCCACCATCGATCCGGTGCTGTCACACAAGACCTTGTTCTTGATCTGCGATGTCATCGACCCGATCACCCGCGAGCCTTACAGCCGCGATGCGCGCTTCATCGCCAAGAAAGCGGAGGACTACCTGAAGCGGTCAGGGATCGCCGACGTCAGCTACTGGGGCCCAGAGGCCGAGTTCTATCTCTTCAGCTCGCTGCGGTTCGACCAGAACGCGCATAGCGGCTACTACCACATCGATTCGGACGAGGGCATCTGGAACTCGGGCCGAAACACCGAGCCCAACCTCGCCTTCCGACCGCGGCACAAAGAGGGCTACTTCCCGGTGCCGCCGACCGACAAGCTTCAGGACCTGCGGTCGGAGATCATGCTCAAGCTGATCGAAGCCGGTGTGCAGGTGGAAGTGCAGCACCACGAGGTCGGCACCGCCGGCCAGGCGGAGATCGACATGCGCTTCGACACCCTGACCAAGATGGGCGACAAGATGATGGTCTACAAGTACGTCATCAAGAACGTCGCCGCGCAGCACGGCTACGTGGCCACGTTCATGCCCAAGCCGCTTTTCATGGATAACGGCTCCGGGATGCACGTGCACCAGAGCTTGTGGAAGGACGGCGAGAACCTCTTCGCCGACACGAGCGGTTATGCGGGGTTGAGCCAGACCGCCATCTACTACATCGGCGGCCTACTCAAGCACGCGCCGGCGCTGCTGGCGCTGTGCGCGCCGACCACCAACTCGTACCGCCGGCTCGTGCCCGGCTACGAGGCGCCGATCAACCTCGTCTACTCGAAGCGGAACCGCTCGGCATGCGTACGCATCCCGATGTACTCGACCAACCCGAAGACCAAGCGGGTCGAGTTCCGCTCCCCCGACCCGGCCGCCAACCCATACCTGGCCTTTGCTGCGTGCCTGATGGCGGGTCTGGACGGAATCAAGCACAAGATCCTTCCTCCCGAGCCGGTCGACAAGGACATTTACGAGCTCGAGGGCGAGGAGAAGGCGAAGATCAAGTCGGTCCCCGGCTCGCTCGGCGAATCGCTGGACGCGCTCGAGAAGGACCACGCGTTCCTCATCGAGGGCGGCGTCTTCACGAAGGACGTCGTCGAGACCTGGATCGAGTACAAGCGCAAGAAAGAGGTCGACCAGGTGGCGCTGCGACCGCACCCATGGGAGTTCATGCTCTACCACGACGTTTAGTTCTAACCGCTCTCCAAGAGGGCTCCGGGTCGTCCCCGGGGCCCTTTTTTGTAGAGACCATTCATCAACGGCCGGCGACCCTTAGCCGCGCCACGTAATGAAAAGAGAGATTGCGATGATGAAAACGACTCCGCTCGCAAGGCTGACTCCGATACGACCCCAGGGATGGGCGACCCACCAGCTGTATGAACCAGGGTAGAACCGCGCGGCATCGCCAGCAGTTATGACACTTGCATCAATTGGTTGGATTGCTACTCCAACGGCATGCGCGATGCGCGTGTGGGCCCACTGGTGGCCCAGTCGCAAAAAGCAACGTCCCGACTCGTTGATGAACATAAGATTCTGAGTCGCGGTCGTCGACCACTCGATCAACTCGATGAGAACGTCCCCTTGAACAAGCTTGGTGATATCCGCGAGCCGCCACGACCGGGTGCGACCCCATGACCGGTACACGAGCCGGTCGCCTTCGATTGCAAGTGCCGTCGTCAGGAGATACGCCCTGAGAATGACCCAGGCCAAACCAAACGCGAGGAGCATGCTTCCGACCAGGATCGCGATCGCGAATACAGAGCCGACGTACCAGCGGCCAAACGTTTGGTACGCAAGGAGGAGAACGATCGCGACCGCCGGCAAAGCGATCCAAACTGGCAGCTTGCGGAAAATCGGTGTGTGGGCAGGCTTGAAGAGATGTTCCCGTGCGGGATCTGACTCGCTAGTGTTCATCGGGCCAGGGTCGGTTTCCATTGGGCAGCATGATCCCAGGTGCACTCACGGCACGAGGTCGCGACGAAGGTCGATTCCGCACGTCTGACGCCAACGGCGCCCTTGAAAGGCGCT
>DASWGF010000114.1:0-3382 GCA_036393875.1 Candidatus Dormiibacterota bacterium | reverse complement strand
GCCACAAGCTGCCGGTCCCGCCGTCCGGGTACGCCCTCCGCAGCTACGACTGCTTCAACACGATCTGCCTCGCCACCTTCTCGCCAAGTCCGCCATGATTGAAGAGATGGCCGTCCCACGCCTGTCCGTTGTGGTGCTGATTTACAACGAATCCGAGAGCATAGCGCCCCTCCACGAAGAGCTGAGCGGAGTTCTCGAGGAGCTCGACCTCCCATACGAGATCGTCTATGTCGACGACGGCAGCCGCGACGGCAGCACCGAGAAGCTGGCCGAGCTGGCCGTCCAGGATCCTCACGTTCGCGTCGTCAGCTTCCGCCGCAACTTCGGCCAGACCGCCGCTGTGCAGGCGGGGATCGACAACAGTCGGGGAGAGATCGTTGTCCTCATGGACGGCGACATGCAGAACGACCCGCACGATATCCCCCGGCTGCTGGATCAGTTGGACGCGGGGTATGACGTTGTCAGTGGCTGGCGGAAGGACCGCAAGGACGACACGTCGCGCGTGCTGCCCTCGAAGATCGCCAACTGGCTGATCGCCCGCGTGACGCGCGTTCCGCTCAACGACTTCGGGTGCACGCTCAAGGCTTACCGGCGAGAGGTGATCCAGGACATGAAGCTCTACGGCGAGATGCATCGCTTCATCCCCGTGTACGCGTCGTGGGTCGGCGCTCGCATCACTGAGCTGCCCGTCAACCATCGGCAGAGGGTCTTCGGGCGCTCGAAGTACTCGCTCTCGCGCACCTTGCGCGTGGTGCTCGACCTGATCACGGTCAAGCTTCTGGGCAGCTACTCGACGAAGCCCATCTACTTCTTCGGTTTCGCCGCGTTCGGCCTGTGGGCGCTGGCGCTCGTGTGCGCCTCCATCGTCATCGTCCAGAAGTACCTCCCGCCGTATCCATACGCACACAACAACCCTCTCCTTCTGCTGGCGGTGTTCCTTGGCATCGTGGGCGTGCAGTTCATCCTCATGGGCTTGCTGGCCGAGCTCTCCATCCGTACGTATCACGAGTCGCAGGGCAAGGCCGTATATGTCGTGCGCGAGGTGCTCGAAGGCGGCAAGGGCAGCTCGCGGTCCCCCCTTCGACCCTCCCCCCGAAGGCCGGAGGGGGTAAAGGCCACGAACGGGAGAACGGCCGCTCCTCGCAAGTAGATGTGTGGGATCTGCGGGGTCGCCGGCGGCGAGCCGGCCGAGGGTCGCGAGCTCGTCGGCCGCATGTCCGCGGCGATGGTGCACCGGGGTCCCGATGACGACGGGAGCGTTCACCTCGACGGCGTGACCTTCGGCATGCGCCGACTCTCGATCATCGACGTCGAGGGTGGCCACCAGCCCATCCACAACGAGGACTCGAAGGTCTGGGTCGTGCAAAACGGCGAGATCTACAACCACCTCGAGTTGCGAAAGGTGCTGGCGGCGGCCGGCCATTCGTTCACCACCCAGTCCGACACCGAGGTCCTCGTTCACGGTTACGAGGAGTGGGGAGAGGCGCTTGTCGAGCGTTTGAACGGGATGTTCGCGTTCGCGGTGCTCGACCTCCGCCGCGGGCGCGTGCTGCTTGCTCGCGACCGCATGGGCATCAAGCCGCTGCACTACGCGGTCGACGGCCGCCGGCTCGTGTTCGCCTCCGAGCTCAAGGCGCTGCTTTGCGACCCTGCGCTGCGACGGGAGCTCGACCCCATCGCCCTCGACGAGTACCTCGCCCTCGAGTACGTGCCTTCTCCACGCAGCATCGTGCGAGGTATCAGCAAGCTCCCGGCCGCCCACACGCTCGAGTGGTGGCTTGGCAGCGGCGTCCACCGGCTTCACCGCTACTGGTCGCCGAGGCTTGGTGAGGAAGAGGCCGCGCCGCGCAGGCCTCATCTCGAGGAGCGTTGCGAGGAGCTGCGCGCAGTGCTCCGCGAGTCGGTACGCAAGGAGCTCATAAGCGATGTCCCGCTCGGCGTATTCCTTTCGGGCGGGATCGACTCCAGCGCCGTGACGGCGATGATGTCCGAGCTGGGCGTCGATGTGAAGAGCTTCTCGGTCGGATTTGCCGAGCGCTCCTTCGACGAATCGCGTTATGCGCGCCAGGTGGCGACGCATCTCGGGACCGACCATCGCGAGCTGACTCTCGAGCCGTCAATGCTGCTCGACCTCATCCCGAAGCTCCCGCTCCTGCTCGATGAGCCGCTCGGCGACGCCTCGATCATCCCCACGTACCTGCTGTCGGCGTTCACCCGAGGCCATGTCAAGGTCGCGCTGGGCGGCGACGGCGGCGACGAGCTGTTCGCGGGCTATCCGACCCTGCAGGCGCACCGTCTTGCGGGCTACTACAACCGCGCTCCGCGGCTGCTCCGCCGCGGTCTCATCGAGCCCGTCGTGCGCCGGCTACCCGTCTCGCGCGACAACCTGAGCTTCGACTTTCGCGCCAAGCGCTTTGTCGGCAGCGCCTCGCATCCCCTGCCCGAGCGGCACCGGCGCTGGATGGGATCGTTCGCGGCCGAGGAAAGGACGGCACTGCTGTCGGCGGATATGCGCGATCAACTGGCTGCAGGCGCGCATCTCGAGACCGCCCAGCACGACGGCGCCGGACCGCGCGAACCGCTCAACCAGGTCCTGCTGCTGGACATGCGGCTCTACCTCGAGAACGACATCCTGGTCAAGCTGGACCGGGCCAGCATGATGGCCTCGCTCGAGGGCCGCGTGCCGCTGCTCAACAACGACTTTGTCGAGTACGCGACTCGCCTTCCCCTGGACATGAAGCTGCGTGGCCTTCGCTCGAAGTTCCTATTCAAGCGGGCACTGCGCGGGCTGCTCCCCGACAGCATCCTCAACCGGCCGAAGAAGGGATTCGGGATCCCGGTCGCCAATTGGTTTCGCGGCCCGCTGAAGGAGCAGATGCTGTCGGTTCTGTCGCCAGAGCGGGTCGCGAGCAAGGGTTTCTTCGATCCAGCGGCGGTGGCGGCGCTGGTCGGCGACCACCTGTCAGGCCGTCGCGACAACCGCAAGCAGCTCTGGACGCTGTTCGTATTCGAGCTGTGGCACGACGGCTACCTCAGCCGGAGCTGACCCGCCACCAAACTTCAACCCCCTGGTCCGCGACCGGAGGATTGGCTTCGATCTGGGTCAGAAAGTCGACGATGGCGGCATGCCCTGGAGATGGGCCTGCGACGATCGTCGTGACGCCGAATGTCTCCAGGTCTGCGAGCGCCCGCGCGCGCGCATCGGGGGTCATCGCCAGCGTCCGCCCGGCGTCGAGCTGGTCGAGGGCCGATTGCAGGAATGACGGATGCGGGCCGAGATATGGCCCGGGTGTGAAGGCGTCGCCTTCCGGCATCTTGAAGCGGTAATTCGCCACCGCCTGCCAGTACATGGCGTCGGTCGATTGCTTGCTCGAGAACGGGG
>DASWGF010000113.1:0-3118 GCA_036393875.1 Candidatus Dormiibacterota bacterium | reverse complement strand
GGCTCCGCGGGCACCCAGCCGCGGATGAAGTGGCAGGAATAGTGGCCCTGGTGCTTGTCGAAGTAGCGCTGGTGGTATTCCTCGGCCCTCCAGAAGTGGGTGGCCGGGACGATCTCGGTCACGATCGGCTTCTTGAAGTACTGCTGCGCCTTGGCTGCCGAGCGGCGGGCCGCCGCCTCCTGCTCGGGGTTGTGGAAGAAGATGGCCGAGCGGTACTGGTGGCCGTGGTCGGGCCCCTGGTAGTTGAGCGTGGTGGGGTCGTGCATGTTCCAGAACGCGTTCAGCAGGTCGTCGTACGTGACCTTGCTCGGGTCGTATGTGACCTCGACCGCTTCTGCATGACCCGTCCGGCCTGAGCAGACCTGCTCGTAGGTCGGGTTGTCGCGAGAGCCGCCGGTGTAACCCGAGACGGCGTCGACGACGCCCGGAATCTCATTGAAGAGGTGCTCGACGCCCCAGAAGCATCCGCCCGCGAAAGTTGCCTTTTCCATCACATCCAGGATACCCACGGCTAGCTCGGTTCATTCCTTACCGAGGCTCCCCACCGGGCGAGCCCGCTGCGCGGGCGCGCCCACCTCCCCACGAGGTGGGGAGGCCAGGCATGCTTGGCGGCCATGATCGAGCCCGAGCCCGAAAAGCGGCGCGAGTGGTGGCGGTTCGCGACCCTCGATATCACGCCTTTTCGGCGGCACCGCGATTTCCGGCTGCTTTTCATCGGGCGGCTGGTCTCCTTCTTCGGCACCATGATCACGTTCGTCGCCGTCCCGTATCAGGTGTACCAGCTGTCGCACAGCACGCTGCTGGTCGGCGCGCTCGGGCTGGTCGAGCTAGCCGCGCTCCTCGTGTTCGCGATGCTCGGCGGGGCGATGGCCGACGCCGCCGATCGCAGGACCATGGTCCTCCTCAGCGAGGCGGGCCTCATGGCCGGCAGCGCGGTCATGGCCGCCAATTCGCTGCTCCCCCACCCCACTCTGTGGCTGATCTTTGGAGTCACGCTCCTGTGGGGCTCGCTCGACGCGATGCAGCGGCCCTCGCTCGACGCTCTGCTCCCCCGGCTGGTCGAGCGCGATGAGCTCCCCGCGGCGGCGGCTCTGATGAGCCTGCGCGGGACGGTCGGAATGATCGCAGGGCCGGCGCTCGGAGGCGTCCTGATCACAGTCGTCGGGCTGCCGGCGACGTACACGGTCGACGTGGCGACCTTCGTCGTCGGCCTCGTCTGCCTCTTCCTAATGAAGGCGGTGCCGCCGCCGGTCGACGCGGAACGTCCGAGTTTGCGCCGAGTGCTCGAGGGCATCCGCTACGCGCGCAGCCGCCCGGAGCTGATCGGCACGTACGTCGTCGACATCGTGGCGATGACGTTCGGCATGCCGATGGCCCTGTTCCCGGCCATCGCCCAAGGCTTGGGCGGGCCGAGCGTGCTCGGCCTTCTATACGCCGCGCCGGCAGTTGGCTCGTTCGTGTTTTTCGCCACCAGCGGCTGGGCACGGCACGTCCATCGGCACGGGATGGGGGTGATCGTGGCCGCGATCTTGTGGGGGCTGGCGATCATCGGGTTCGGGCTCGCCCCCGGCCTGGTGCTGGCCCTGCTCTTCCTCGCGCTGGCCGGCGGGGCCGACGCGATGAGCGGCCTTTACCGCCAGCTCATCTGGTCCCAGACGATCCCGGACTCGCTGCGCGGGCGGCTGGCGTCAATCGAGCTGTTGAGCTACTCGATCGGTCCGACGCTGGGCAACTTCGAAGCGGGAGTGGTGGCCTCGATCTTCAGCGTCCGGGCATCGGTGCTGTCGGGAGGCATCCTGACGGTCTTCGGATGCGTTCTCTGCGCTGTCGCGCTGCCGGCGTTTCGGCATTACGACGAGCGCGTGTGGCGCGCCCAGCAGACCGTCTAGCGCTCAGGCGCTACCATCAGCACTCGCAAACCGCCGGATCGCCCACGATCGGGCGTCATGCATGGGAGGCCATGAGCACAGAGCAGTTATTGCTGGCGTTGGGCGGCGCGACCGCGCTGCTCGCTTTGTGGGCGGCGATCTTCGCGACTCGAGCCGACATGGCGGCCCGGCACGCGAGTTCCGAGGCGAAGCGGCGTTGGGACGACAGCACCCGCCCCACTCCCCACTTCACCTTCACGTCCACTCCTTCGCCTGGGCAGCCGATCGAGCTGGACGTCGAGAACCTGGGCGGGGCCATGGTCGCGGGCGCGGTCATCGTTCAGCATGGCGACGACCTGTTCGCAAGCGAGCTGAGCCTGCCCGAGAAGGCGCCCGCGCGCCGGATCGTCTTGCCCCCCGTTTTGAAGGCGTGGCAGCGATCGGGCCAGCCGCGGTGCCTGCTGCTCGCCGGCCGCGATGTCACCGGTCGCACGTGGGACTTTGTCGACGACACCAAGTTGATCAAGGACCCGCGCCGGTGGGTCTCGGGTCAGCTGCGCGAGCTGCGCCTCCAGGGCGTGGTGGACTTTCCCGGGCTCACGGGCGGTAAGTCCTAATCCCCTCTCCCCCTGGGGAGAGCGTTAGGGAGCGCCGCGGGATCCCCTCTCCCCTTCGGGGAGAGGGTTAGGGAGAGGGGCGTGGTTTGGTTTAGCCGCTACTCCAGGCTTGCGTGCAGCTTCAGTTCGACGTTGCCCTTCAGCGCTTGCGATACCGGGCAACCGTTTTTGGCCTCCTCGGCCAGCTTCTCGAACTCGTCCTTGCTGATGCCGCTGACGCGCCCGCGCACGGTCAGGGTCGACGTCGTGATGCCGGTGCCCGGGACGAACTCGACCTCGGCTCTGGTGCTCAGCCGGTCCGGTTTGTGACCGGCTTTGGCGAGGGCGTTGGAGAACGCCATGTTGTAACAGGCCGCGTGGGCGGCCGCGATCAGCTCCTCCGGACTCGTCTTGCCATGCTGGCGCTCGGCCCGGCTGGCCCACGAGACCGGCAGCTCGCTGAAGGCGCCGCTCTCCGGCTTGACGTGTCCGCTCCCACTCATCAGGTCGCCTTCCCACGTCGCATCGGCTCGACTTATCGCAGCCATTCCCAACCTCCGGTAAGCCCGCACGGGGCGTTCGATCCAAAGAGGGCCAGTGTAGCTCCGCATTGCGAAAGGGTCGTGCCACACTGGACGTGATGGGCATCGAACC
>DASWGF010000112.1:0-1579 GCA_036393875.1 Candidatus Dormiibacterota bacterium | reverse complement strand
CGTCGCACACTTCCTGGGCTCGGAGGGGCATTACCTCCTCCAGTCGCTGCGACTCGAGCATGACCCGGTCGCGCAGGCCGAGATCGCTCGCCTGCCGACCATCGGCGAACTCGCGATTCACGACGTCACGCCCGACCGCCTCGCCGACTACCAGACGTTCTTCGACCACGACGCTTTCCGCGACTTTCCGTCGTGGCAGGCCTGCTACTGCATGGCGCCATACCAGACTGGCGACGAGGATCCAGAGCCAACCGCGGCGGAAAACCGCCGCGAAATGTCCGCAAAGATCACCCACAGCACGGTGGTGGCCCTGCTCGCCTACGTCGATGGCAAGCCAGTCGGGTGGTGCCACTACGGCGAGACGACGTGGTTCGCCGGCCTCAAGAAGCGGTTCAACCTGAAACCGGCGGAGGCCGAAGGTGCGGGCTCGATCGCATGCTTCGTGATCGCGGCACCATATCGCGGCCACGGTGTCGCAACGCGTTTGCTCGCCGCCGCGATGGACCGCATGCGTGACCGCGGCGTGAGAGTTGTCGAAGCCTACCCGGCCAAAGACATCGATTCCCCGCAGTCGAACTTTCGCGGCCCGCTGAGCATGTACCTCAAAGCCGGCTTCCAGCCTTATCGCGAGACGGGGCCGTATCAGATCGTCCGCAAAACCTTGTGAATCGACTCCACGTCGAGGCCACCGCCGACCGCAGGTACGGCACCAACTCGTACCTGGTCGAGGACGAGGGCACGCGGGACGCGGTCGTCATCGACGCCAACTTCGAGCCAGAGCAGATGGTGCGGCTGATCCGGGAGCGTGGCGTGACGGTGAGGGCGATCCTTCTGACTCACACGGACGTCGACCATGTCGCAGGGCTGGCGGAACTCTTGCAGTCACTGGGCCCACTGCCAGTGGCTGTGCATGACGCCGAGCGCGCGGTGATCGTCGAGGGCAAGCCGCTGCGGAGCGAGTTTGCGATCGCGTCCCCGCCGATCGGCAACGTGGTGAGTCTCGCCGAAGGCAAGCCGTTCCAGGCAGGCTCGCTCGAGTTCGAGGTCCTCCACACCCCAGGCCACAGCCCAGGAGGTGTCTCCCTTCGGATCGGAGATGCGTTGTTCACCGGCGACGCCCTGTTCGCGGGCTCCGTAGGCCGTTCAGACTTCCGCAACTCCGACGGCCGCGCGCTCCTCCATGGGATCAGGACCAGGCTTCTTTCCCTGCCGGACGACCTGACCGTCTACAGCGGCCATGGGCCGGCGACGACCATCGGCCAGGAGCGCCGAACGAACCCTTTTCTCTAGGGCTCAGTGTCGCGACTGGATGGTCAGCACGACCAGCAGTGCGGGGCCGAGGATGATCAGCCACAACGTCGGGAAGACGCAGCCGACGGTGGGGAGGAGGATCTTCAGCGACGCGCGCGCGGCCTCGACGCGAATCTTGAGCCGGCGCTTGACCCGCATCTGCGCCGCGTGAGCCGCGATCGTCCGCGCGATGGGCACGCCTGTGCGCTCCGCGTGGAGGATGGAGCGGATCAGGGCGACGAAGTCCTCGATCCCGGTGGCCTCGGCCATCTCTTCCAGGGCGTCCGCC
>DASWGF010000111.1:0-8942 GCA_036393875.1 Candidatus Dormiibacterota bacterium | reverse complement strand
GTCGAGCGTCACGTCCGCAAGTTTGAGCCATCGAAATGCCGTATCAATATCGCCTGAGGAAATGAGCGGTTCGCAGTCGTTGATCTCGCCCGACGGCCGGTGGTGGTGGGACGGCCACCGGTGGGTACCAATGCATCGTCGCGCCGCGGAACCGGACGAGCCTGGCTCCGATGCCGCGGGCCCTCATAGGATCATTTCAATCCAGCGCTCGGTTTCCATGAAGTACTCGCGGGACATGGAGCCGCCCGAGATCAGAGCTCGCTTCGGAACGGTTCTTGGGCTCATGGGGTTCGTTCTCACCCTGCCTGCCGCCGGCGCGGGCACCCTCTTCTCAATGGCGGTGGCGACTGGGCAGGCTCCCCCTTGGCCCACGATCGGCGAGGGCATCCTCATTTTCGCGGTCGTGCTCGGCTTTCTCGGCAGCTGGCCCCTGATCGGGTTCCTGGTCGCGTTCGGGATTCGCGATGGTCTGCGGTGGGTGTTTCTTTGCCTGGTTTGCTCCGGGGCCGTGCCGGCGTTGTTCCTCGGAGGTCTGCTGATCGTGGGCGCACCCCAGGCAAACGCTTCCGACCTTGTCACCATGGAGGTGGCGCTTTCCTGGCTGTGGGCGCTGCCGGCCATCGGGCTGTGGCTGCTGCGCGCGACCCATACCGGACGCCCGCTGCCGCCCGCGAAGACGTTTTTGAGCATGTTCGGTTCAGGCTGGAGGCGGAAGCTGCCCGGGCTGCAGACGCAGTGGGGCGACGTTCGACCAGGCGTTGTCCGTCATCCGCTCCGAGTGCCGGGCGCGGACTTTGCGCTGCCGCCTGAATCCATGGAGGCGGTCTATGCAGCCGGTGGGAGGGCGCGGGTCACGTACGACCTGCAGCAAGGCCGCATCGAAACAATCGAGGTCGGAAGCGAAGGCGGCGCTTAGCCTTCTTCCTTCGAGGCTTCTTCCTTCCCGCGACGCGCGATCTCTGCCACCACGGCGGGGTCGGCGAGGGTCGTGGTGTCGCCGAGCGGCCGGTTCTCCGAAACGTCACGGAGCAGCCGCCGCATGATCTTGCCCGAGCGGGTCTTCGGCAGCTCGGGCGTGAACACGATGTTGGCTGGAGCGGCGAACTTTCCGATCACTTTGCCGACGTGGTTGCGCAGCTCCTTCATCATCGAGGGCGAGCCTTCTTTGCCGCCCTTCAGGGTCACGAACGCGACGATCGCCTGGCCGGTCTGGGCGTCGTTGCGGCCGGCGACGGCCGCCTCGGCCACCGCGGGATGGCTGACGAGCGCGCTCTCGACCTCGATCGTCGAGATGCGGTGCCCGGAAACGTTCATCACGTCGTCGATGCGCCCGAGCAGCCAGAAGTCGCCGTCCTCGTCGATGCGCGCGCCGTCGCCCACGAAGTACGTGTCCTTCCATCGGCTCCAGTAGGTTTCCTCGTAGCGCTTGGGGTCGCCGTAGATCCCTCGCAGCATCGCCGGCCACGGCTTGCGGATCACGAGGTAGCCGCCTCCGCCGGGTGGCACCTGCTCGCCGGCGTCGTTGTACACGGCTGCGTCCACGGTCGGGAACGCCTTCGTGGCAGAGCCGGGCTTGAGCGTCGTGATGCCCGGCAGAGGCGTGATGAGGATCATCCCCGTCTCTGTCTGCCACCAGGTGTCGACCACCGGCGTCCGGTTGCCGCCGACGTGCTCGCGGTACCAGACCCATGCCTCCGGGTTGATCGGCTCGCCGACCGTGCCCAGCAGGCGCAGCGAGCTGAGGTCGTACTTGGCTGCATATTCCGGACCCCACTTCATGTGGGTGCGGATCGTGGTCGGAGCCGTGTACAGGATGTCAGGCCGGTAGCGCTCGACGATCTGCCACCAGCGGTCCTTGTCGGGAAAGTCAGGCGTGCCCTCGTAGATGATGCCGGTGGTGGCGTTCGCGAGCGGCCCGAACACGATGTAGCTGTGCCCCGTCACCCAGCCGATGTCGGCAGCGCACCAGTAAACCGAGTTGGGCTTGACGTCGAAGATGTAGTGGTGCGTGGTCGATACGCCGACCATGTATCCGCCGGTGGTGTGGATGATCCCTTTCGGCTTGGCGGTTGTGCCGCTGGTGTAGAGGAGGTAGAGCAGGTCCTCCGACTCCATCGGCTCGCACGGGCACGACGCCGGATCGTCGCTCGCCCCCTTGACCATCTCGTGCGCCCAGACGTCGCGCCCGGATTTCATGTCCACGTCGCCGCCCGTGCGCTTGACGACGATGCACGTCTTCACATCGGGTGACGACTCGAGGGCCGAGTCGGCATTGGCCTTCAGCGGCACTCGATGCCCGCGGCGCCAACCCTCGTCCTGCGTGATGAGGAACGTGCACGCCATGTCGTTCAGGCGCCCCGACAGCGACTCGCCGCTGAAGCCGCCGAACACCACTGTGAAGGGCGCTCCGATGCGTGTGCACGCGAGCATCGCGACCGGCAGCTCCGCGATCATGCCCATATAGATCCCGACGTGTGTCCCCTTCTCGATCCCCAGCTTCTTGAGTCCGTTCGAGAACCGCACCACCTCCTGCTGCAGGTCGCGAAACGTGATCTCGCGCCTGTCGTCCGCGGGCTCCCCTTCCCAGAAGTAGGCCACCTTGTCGCCGAGGCCGTTCGCGACGTGGCGGTCGACGCAGTTGTAGCAGACGTTCAGCCGGCCGCCGATGAACCATTTGGCGTATGGCGGCTTCCACTCGTAGAGCTGCTTCCAGGGCTCGAACCAGGAGATGCGCCGGTTGCCCTCCTCGGTCCAGAACTCGTCGAATCCCTTCTCGTAGATGTCCGGCCGGGCGTTGGCCTGCCGGCTGAACTCGGGCGCCGGCGGATACCGCCGGCTCTCGACCTGCATCGTCTCGATGGCGTGCTCGCCGGGCTTGCTCACGGTCATGAGTACGAACTTAACTCACGAGGGCGAGTTGCGGCACACGCGACATCGGGGATCCGCGCAAATTAGTCGCGGTTAGGGGTTTTTCGTGGGCCTGGGCGCCGTAACGTTGCAAGCCCAGATGCAACCAGGAATCGTCGGATTGCGCGGCGCGATCACCGCCCTCTGGGAGGACGACCTGCGGGCCGTGCGCGAAGACCGGTACGACACAGATCGCGGCAAGGAGGCCCTGGCCTTCATCCAGCGCTTCAACGCCATGGTCGCTCGGCTTCGCGTCCCGATTCAGCAGGCCTGGGGCCCGGGCGGCCTCGTCCACGTCGCGGACAACCCGGACGTCGCCGGGCCGGGACAGCGTGTCTCCCAGACCCGTGTCAAGCTTCGCAACCACGGCGAGGCGGTCGTTGTCGAGGCATTCGCGTACAAAGCCGGTTCTCCCAACCCCGACCCTGGGCTTGGACTCGATCGGGAGATCAAGGTCGCCGAGATCGGCGCCTCGGCATT
This sequence comes from Candidatus Dormiibacterota bacterium, assembly GCA_036393875.1. Taxonomy (GTDB): domain Bacteria; phylum Chloroflexota; class Dormibacteria; order Dormibacterales; family Dormibacteraceae; genus UBA10449. The sequence continues at coordinate 5,555 of DASWGF010000111.1, read as the reverse complement.
CGTCCACGAGCTCTATCGGACCATGGTCTCCTTCCTACAGACGGCGCTGACCGCGGACCTCAGCCTTGCCGACTCGGCCTGGTTGTACGAGCAGCTGGCAGCGGATTACTTCACCGCCAACGGGAGGTGGGCGACCCTCGGCGAGCTCTACCAGCGCGCCACGCGGGAGTTTGCGGTCGAAGAGAGCTTCGAAACGGTCAGCGGCATATTCACATTCGAAGGGGAGGTCGACGGCGACCTCGTCGTCAGCCTCAGCACCGACCGGCTGCACCGCTGCCGCGGCGTGCAGGCCGACTCCGACAACTTCGTTTCGGCCATCAGGCTGGTCGTGGACGCTGACCAGGCGATGCAGCGGCTCACTCGAGAGGACGCCATGCGCGAGCTCGGCCTCGACGGGCTGGCTGCGACCAAGCTCGGTCGTCTGCTGGCGGCGGCTCCGGACATCTGTCGCGACCCCGAGACGGCCGACGATTTTTCGAGCTGGAGCTTCTTGCCGTCCTACAACGTGCACTTCTTCCGGCGGGTCAAGAGCGTCGACGACTATCTCGCGACCGCAGCCAACATCAACCTGACCAATGGCCTCGTGCCTGGGTCTGTGACCGCCCAGTCGAACGGGGCATCGCACGAGCAACCAGACGGGCTCCCCGATGGGGTGGTGACCTTCCTGATGACTGATGTCGTCGAGTCCACGCATCGCTGGCTGCAGAACCGGGCCCAGATGTACGGGGCCATGCGACGTCATGACCAGCTGCTGACCGCCGCGATCGAGGCCAATCATGGAGTCGTGCTCAAGGAGCGGGGTGAAGGCGATAGCTTCTTCGCGGTCTTCAACCGCCCGACCGATGCGCTGGTGGCGGCGCTGGATGCGCAGGCGGGCCTGTTGGCGGAGCCCTGGGCCGACCGGATCCCGCTCGCGGTCCGTATGGCGATCCTCACCGGCGAGGCCGACGCCCAGGACCGCGACTACCGTTCACCCGCGGTCAACCGTTGCGCGAAGCTCAGGCGCCGCGCGGTCGGCAGCCAGATCCTGGTCTCGGAGACCACCAATTCCATCGTGGCGGACATCCTCCGTCCGGACATGCGGCTGTTGAGCGTCGGCAAGCGGCGTCTCGAGGGACACGACCGGCCGGAGGAGATCTACGTGCTCCAGCACGCCGAGGTGCCGCTGGAGGCCGCCGTCCCCGAGGACGAGATTTCCGCCGCTTAACTTACGAAAATCGGTCCATATCCCGATATTCTTTGAAGCCGCCGGAATCGATCCCGCTTACGTGCTTTCAGGGTTGGGTTGGCCGACAGGTTCGGTAGGAGGGTGTATGCACTCGGTACGTCCACGTCTTTTTCGCGCGCTCGTCGGGCGACTGGCGGGTGGGGCCGCGGTGGCCCTGGTCGCGGCATTGCTGCCGGGGACCACGCTGGCCGGCGCCGATGCGGCCACGCCGGCCGCCAACCCTGACCCGGAAGGCACTCCCATGTTCGCAACCGCCGGCGGCGTGACGCCGTTCCAGACGATGCGTACGGTCCCCTACTGGAGCTCGTCCTTCACCGACCCGACCAACGGCATGACGTATCCGTTCACCATGGTCGGCTCCGACCCGCGCGGACTCGGTTCGACCACCGTGGCGACAGAGATCATCCCGCTTCAGTTCAACTTCGTCGCCGGCAACCAGGACGTGTCAGTCCTGGGCATCCCGGGGGGGTTCACCCCGCAAGCGCAGGACGTGTCGATAGACGGCACCGAGCATGTCGCCGACACCATCGCGTCACCGATGTTCACCCCCACCACGTTTCCAGTTTCGGGTGACTCGGGCGTCCAGAACGGCGACGCCGTCATGCGCGAGCAGTTCGGCAAGGTCGGCACCGGCTACCACGTGATCCTTGGACAGCCGACGGTCCTCGACACGGTGTCGATCGACGTGCCGCAGAAGCAGGGAGTCGCCGTAATCAACAGCCGCCATGTTCTGGTCGGACGTGTGGACATCAACTGGTTCAGCAGCAAGGTCCACAACCTGATCGCTTCGCTGCACATCGACCCCACCACGCTTCCGATCTTCCTCACCGGCAACGTCGTGCTTTACCTCGGCAACAACTACTTGAACTGCTGCGTGTTCGGCTACCACGGCGCCTCCGCACCGACCGGCAACGGCGCCGGCTCGACCAACGGCGCCGGCAATCAGCCGGTGCACACCTTCATCTACACCTCGTACACCACGCCCAGGACATTCGCCGGCTTCCCGGCTGCAAGTCGCGGCATCTCCGACATCCACGGTCTCAGCCACGAGGTCTCGGAGTGGATGGACGATCCCTTTATCAACAACACCGTCCAGCCGTGGAAGACGCCGACGGCGCCGCAGTATGGATGCACGAGCCTACTCGAGACAGGTGACCCGGTGGTCGGCGTTTGGTTCTCGCTCCCAGGCAACCCGAACGCCGCAGCCGGCCACGTATGGCACCCGGAGGACGAGGTCTTCCTCAACTGGTTCGCCCGCGACGGCGAGGACGCCGGCTTGCGGTCGAGTGACGGTCGATATACCTACATGGGTTCGCTCACGACCGGCATCGGGGGCCCTTACCTCGGCTTCGCGCACGCGGCTCTGGGCTGCTGACAGCGTCAAAATCGCACAATTAAGGCCTGGGCGCTGAGCCCGGGCCTTTTTCTTGGGTACGGAAGGATTGCGGGTAGGAGGCTGTTGAACTAGTTCGATGAACAGGCTGATCGACCGTTACGCGGTGGTGTTCGTGGCGGTCGCGGCCACGCTGTGGGCCTCCGACGCCTACTTCCGCAACCAGCTGGTTCAGCACCTGAGCGCGACCCAGATCGTGGTCGCCGAGGACGGTCTGGTCACATTGTTCTTGCTGCCGGTGCTCATTCGCAGTCGCGGCGAGCTCAAGAAGCTGGGCCGCCGGGGTTGGCTCGCGGTCGGCACCATCGCCGCCGGCGCGCAGGCGCTGGCGACAATCCTCTTCACCGCGTCCTTTTCGATCGCGGCTCAGCATGGGCTGTTCGCGGAGACGTTCGTGCTCCAGCAGACCCAACCGTTGATCGCGATCGCGCTGGCCTGGATCGTTCTCGGCGAGCGGCGGAGGCCGTGGTTCTGGCCGGCGGCCGTGGTGGGGATCGCGGCCGTTTACATGGTCTTGTTCGCGAGCGATCCGCTGTCGCCGGTCTCGGCGCTGAAAAACGGACGGCTCGAGGTGGGGCTGCTGGCGCTCGGCGCGGCCGCCCTGTGGGCGAGCGGCACGGTGCTCGGCCGTTTTGCGCTCGGGTCGATCTCGTTCTGGAGCATGACCTCTCTGCGTTTCACGCTGGCACTTCCTGTGCTGGTCGTCATCGTGCTGGTGCAGAGCGGACTGGGCGGCTTCGGCCACTACCGCGTGAGCGATTTCCTGCCCAACCTGCTCGCCATCGCCATCGTGCCCGGCCTGCTTGCGCTGCTCCTGTACTACCGGGCGCTGTCGAAGACGCCGGCCTCGCTGGCGACCATCGCCGAGATGGCCTATCCCGTGGCCGCAACCCTGATTGCGTCAGCCCCATATCCGTGGGGCTTCCACCAGCCTCTGTACCCGGCGCAGCTACTCGGCACCGCTGTGTTGCTGGGCGTGATCGTGTTCCTCAACTGGACGAGGGAGAGAGCGCCGGTCGTGGTCGCACGTCCACTGTCAGTGGCCGAGGGCTGATCTCGCGCCCATGGAGGTCATAAATGGCTGAATACGGGACATCGGTGGCAAGCACGGCATCGCCGGACAAGGTCTGGAAGATCTGGTCGGACATGTCGACGTGGGGTGACTGGAATCCCAACGTGTCGACTATGGATTGGCAGGGCGGCTTCGTGTCGGGTACCACGGGGGTGATGAACACCCGCGCCGGCCAGCACCACAAGATGCGCCTACTCGACGTGGTGTCGGGTCGCAGCTTTGCGCTGGAGACGAGCGTCGTGCCGTTGACGCTGTTCCGCTTCAACTGTCGCATCGAGCCGGCGGGCGGCGAGACGAAGATCGGCCAGTACGTCGAGGTCAAGGGGCCGCTCGGGCCGATCCTGGGCGGGATGCTCGGGCCGCAGGTCTCGAAAGAGTTTGGAACCTTGCTCAGCAACCTCGCGAAGAAAGCTGAGTCTGCTTAGGCGAGCCTCGACAGCGCGGCGCTGATCAGCTCGGCGTCGCCCTTTTTCAGGGCGGTGCCGAAGTTGCGTTCGAGGCTGTTCAGAAAGACCTTGTGCGCGTTCTTGAATGCGGCCTCGCCCTGGGCCGTGATGTGGGCGAAGACGCCGCGGCGATCGGTCGGACAGGACCGGCGCTCGATGAGGCCGGCTTTGGTCATCTGATCCAGGCGTCGCGACGCCCCGCTGTTCGTGATCCCCGCCACGCGCGCGAGGTCCTGGTAGCGCATCATGCCGCCCGGCGAACGGGTGAGGTTGAGGAGCACGTCGTACCAGGCCAGCGGCATGCCTGCCTCGGGCACCATGTCGTGCTCGAGGGCAGCGGTCATCGAGGAGTGGACCCGGGCCAGCCCCTCCCACATCAGCTCCACCTTGGAGGATCGCATTGGTTTCACGGCGCCAATGGTAGACGGGGCCCGGCGTGGCCGGACCCCCTCTGTCGATCAACCTCAGGCTTGCGCGAGCTCTGCTGCCTTGACCACGATCTCGGCTTCGATCTCGAGCCTGATGGTGTGGCTGGCCATGGGGATGGCGCCCGCAAGGCCGTCCCAGTTGAGGCCGAAATCCATCCGGTTGAGCTGCCCCTTGGCGCTGATGCCGAGTCGCTCCTTACCTCCGCCCATCGGGTCCGGTACGTGGCCCTCGAGCGTGGCGTCCAGCACGACCGGCTTGGTCGTGGCCTTGATGGTGAGGTCGCCGTGGACCTTGAAGGACTCGCTGTCGACAGTCTCGACGCGGTTGAGCTTGAAGGTGATCTTGGGGTACTTTTCGGCCTCGAAGAAATCGGCCGAGCGGAGGTGGTTGTCACGCATCTCCGTCCTGGTGTCGATGCTGGCGACGTCGATCGTCACCTCGCCTTTGATCTTGGTGACGTCGTCCTCGGGCCCCTCGAAGTAGCCCTCGAACGTGTTGAACTGCCCACGCACGGTTGAAACCGCCAGGTGCTTGGCGGCGAAGCCAACGTGGGTATGCGCTTTGTCGATCTCGTATCTGACCATGTGGTCCTCCTGTGAATTCGAGCGGTCTTCGGTACCGCAGCTACTCACAAGTACTTGCTTGCGCAAGCAACTATTCCGGGTGGGGTCTCTTAGGCCGCTTTCTTGAGGCAGAACCAAGCGGCCGACGCCCGCATCATGGCCGGCGTGCCGGCCGACTCGCCGGTCTTTGTCCAGGCGAGGTCCCAAGCCGGCCCAAAGCGCCCGCGCAATTCGGCTTCGCTGACCCCCGAGGGGACCGGCGGCAGGGCCTTGGTGAACGCCATCATGAGGAGGGTCGCGCCAGGCGCGGCGAGCGCCGTCACACCTTCCGCGTAGCGGACCCGCTGGTCGCGTTTCAGCCCGTGATAGCAGCCGAAGTCGAACAAAAGCGAGAAGCCGGGCGTGAGGCCGAGGTCGCCGAGCC
>DASWGF010000110.1:0-6701 GCA_036393875.1 Candidatus Dormiibacterota bacterium | reverse complement strand
AGGTCCTTGGTGGCGGTGACCACCGACTGGTATGGGACGTTGCTTGTCGTGCCGGCGTTCAGAGCGACGAGCACAAAAGCCCCGATCACGAGCAGGGCGAGAACAATTCCGAGGATGGTGAACGGGCGCCTGGAGGTCAGGCCTCTAAAAGTGCTCAAGGCCGACCCATCATAGGCAAGATATCCGCGGTGTCGTCACAGTTAAGTCCCGCTTCGCGCCCTGCCAGGAAGCGCCAGTCAGGGCAGTCGATGGTGGAGTTCGCCCTGTCGTCCGTGGTCCTGATGCTCATCATCGGCGGGCTGATCGATATCGGCCGGGCGGTCGCGGTGTCGGAGGTGCTGTCGAGCGCGGCCCGCGAAGGGGCCCGCTACGGGGCCCGGTTCGATGCGCCGAATCTTGCGCACACATTCCTAACTGACGGGCAGATCCAGGGGACGGTCGACGCCGCCCTGACCGCGAGCTCGCTGCCGGCGTCGACCCTCAAGAACCCGAGCACCACCTGCCCGGCCCCGACCGACGGCAACGCGTATCACAACCCACCCTACGCCGCCTCCGCCTACCCCGCGAGCGCGAACCAGGTCTGGCTCTACATCTGCTACGACAACACGCCCGGGGTCGACTTCACCAGCCCTCCGCTCAACCAGAGCTTGCAGGACCTCAACGTGATCGTCCTTTACTCATACGGGCCGCTGACCCCGTTGATCAGCGCCCAGTTCGGCACCTTCCACATGGCTGCCAACGAGCACATCACGGTGCAGGGCCCGTGAGATCCAGCCTTCGGAAATTCTCCGGCCAGGAGTCCCAGGCGCTGATCGAGTTCGCGCTCATCTCGCCGGTGCTCTTGCTGCTTCTCTTCGGCATCGTCGACATCGGGCGCGCGGTCTTCTACTACGACACCATGGGCCACGCTGCTCGCGAGGGCGCTCGCACAGCGGTGCAGGCGCCCGACCGCCTGCCCACGAACGCGGACGTATTGACCACCGTCGTATCCCAGCTGGCAGGCGTCCAGGCTTCGGAGCCGTGTCCGCAAGGCCCAATCAGCAGCGCGACACCTCCGGACAACACTGCCTGGGTCTATGTGACGGAGCCCACCCCGCCCTCAACGGTCGAGACTAATCCGCCGATGAATGCGCCCGGCGGCGAGTACTCGGCCGCCGCTGCCGGTTCGTGCAGCGCCACCAATCCCGCTGCCGGCAACGCCCCATTGCAGGTGACGATCCGTTTCAACCTGATCCTGATCACCCCGGTGGTAGCGCAGGCCACCGCCAATCACATCGTCATCACAGCCACCGCCATCTTCAAGACGGAATATTGATGAAACTTCTTCAAGACAATGCCAAGTGGAGCTTCAGGCCGGATTTATTCCGGCCGTCACTAGGCGCGCCACTTTCCAAGCGCCACCCAGCGTGGCCGAGGAGAGGGGTCGGCCCGCGGAGGGGACGCCTGTCCCCTCCGCGAAATCCACGTGGGCAAGCCATTGTCCTCATCGCCATCATGCTGGCGGTCGTGGTGGGGATGGCAGCGCTCGCGATCGACGGGTCGCGCGCCTACGCGCTGCGCCGTGACCTCCAGGCTGCCGTCGATGCGGCCGCGCTCGCGGCAGGAGACAACCTTCAGCAAACGGGCAGTTACATCCTCGCGGAGCAGGCGGCGACGGCCAGCTTCGGGGCCAATATGCGGCTCTACAACGCCCCTTCGTGCCCAACTGGCTACGCGGCGCCTGACTCGACCCACAACCCGCGGAACATAACCTGCAATATCGCCGACACCGTGCTCACTCAGAGCGTGACGGCGCTCGGACCGGCCGGCACCCAGTTCACCATCAACGCCTCCAGGACGCTCGCGCTTGCGTTCGCGCGCATCCTGACCAATGGGACCATTCCCCGGCTTTCCGCCACTGCTTCGGGAGGCGTGAACAACCTGCTGTATACGCCGACGATCGCGGCCTTGAGCCAGGCGGGGTGTGGAGGCATGGCGGGCAATGCGATCACCACCACGACCGGCGGCACTCTGTATGTGGTCGGCGACATGGTTTCGAGCGGCGCCATCTCATTGGCAGGGACGGCGGAGGTCACTGGCGATGTCTATGCGCGCTGTCAGTCGTCGATTCCTGGGCTTACGACCCTGTGCTACCCAAGCGGGAACGCGACCCCGTGCACGTTTCCCGACATCGCCGGCCTGACGAAGTCGGGCTACAACTTCGTCGACCCCAACTACCCGCAGCCGGGGGTGACGGGAGGCCCGGCAAGCCCGCCAGGCAACACCGCGGTCCTACAGCCCGGTACATACGCGTCGGATCCCGGGCCCGCATTTGTCGCCAACCGTTGCTACTTCCTCGGCGCAGGTGTCTATCAATGGCAGCGCGGTTACACGAACAACGGCGCCTTCGTATCCAACGAGCTCCGGCCACCGGATGAGCCCGTGTACAACAACAACACCGTTCGCGCCGGCCACCAGCTGTGGAACACCGACGGCAACTGCGCCGGGGCCTTTCAAGTCACCGCTATCGGGGGGCCGCTCCCGATTCCCAATGAGGGCATGTGGGCCATAGTGCTCACGTCGGTGCGCACCGACACGTACAACGGCGTCTCCTACACGCGCGAGAGCGCGCCGTCGTATTGCCACACGGTCACCGTCGGCGACTTCCAGGTAATCCAGATCCAGGTCAGCAATGTTCCTGGGGCGACCTCGTACAACGTGTATGCCGCTCCTCCCAACAACGGATGCTCCGGGCCGTTTGGGCTGGCGGGCAGCATCCCCGTCCCGCCGCCGACTGCGGGGCCACCGGAAATTGGACAGAACGACAACACGGCCGCCTGCCCCGTTTACTCGGGCACCGGATGCAGCCTTGGCAACGAGACTGCCATCTTCAACTCGAACCTCCTCCCGTTGGGGTTTGCCCCGACCCTCGCGGCGCCGGGGCTGGTCCGCTCTCATCCGCCGTCGGGCGAAAATCCTCCCTTGAGGAGCAACCTGCCCAACGAGAATGCCAACCGTGCCGCCCCTCCCGCGGGCGATCGGGCCAACGAGAACGCGTGCCAGACGGTCGCCCGAGCGCTCGCGGTGTGCCCAGATGCGATCACTCCGGGGGCCGTTGCATTCGTGATCCCGAACGGTGGCTGCGTCAACGACACCAACAACGGCGATATCCGGGTCTTCAGCGGCTACCAATACAACTGGATGGCGCTTTATGAGCCGGGCAACAACAACCCGCCCGCGAATACCTGCTCCAACTTCCTGGGGGCCGCCACCGACTCGGCGTTTATCGGGCTCGTCTACGCACCGGCGGCGGCGATCACCGTCAACAAAGCTTCGGCGTTCAGGACTGACGAGAACGGCGGGCTGATCGCGTACACGCTCACCTTCAGCAGCCAGCTGCCGACCATCATCGGCGACGCCGCCGACTTTGGACCGGTGCCGCCAGGAGCGCGACTGACCGGTTAGGTGCGGCTAGCGCTCGGCCGGCTCGGGCTCAACCGGTTCGGCCGGCTCGGGCGCTGCCCTTTCATCGTGCCGGCGCTCGTGTGACCTCGGCCGCTCCGCCACCGCGCCGTCGGCGCCGATCCCGCGCAGGCGCGCGTGGATTCCCGCCGCGGCTTTCGTATCGGCGAGCTCCTCGTAGCGACCGAGCGCGCCGTTCCACGCCGCCTTCGCGTCGTTGTTGCGCGCCAGGCCCCAGAATGCCTGGCCCCGCAGTGACAGCGCCTCGGCCCGTTCCCGGATCTTCTCGCCTGGGAGCAGCTGCAGGGTTCGCTCGACGAGGCGCAGCGCCTCTTCGAAGGCGCCCACCGCCATCGCGTTCGCAGCCGCAATCGCGAGGTAGCTCGACGTCCGGACTGCGTCGGCCGAAGTGCCCGCCTGGTAGAGGTGGTAGGCGATCTCGGCCGCGCGCTCGTTCGCGCTCTTGCCGTAGCTGCGCTCGAGCGTATCCGCGACGGCAAGGTGATACGCCTGCAGGCGCGGCAGCGGCAGCCCGGCGAGCACCCGCTGGCGGACGAGGTCGTGACTGAATCGGAATCGATCGGCCCCCGCCGTCCTCAGGAAATGGCTTCGCGTCGCTTCATCGATCGCATCGCGCAGCTCGTGGCCCGACAGCTCGCCGAAGGCCTCGAGCAAAGCGATGTTGAAATCGCGGCCGATGACCGCCGCCGCGACCAGCATGCGCTGCGCGGGCTCGCTCAGCCTCTCGAGCCGGCGGCCGATGATGCCGCGCACGCTGTTGGCCAGCTCGAGGTCCTCCTCCGTAAAGCTCGCCTGCACTCGACCACCGCCGCCGAGCATCGTTTCCGACTCGGCCATGTAGAGGTACGAGTGCTCGACGAAAAGAGGGTTGCCTTCGGTCGCCGCCTGGATGCCGAGGACCTGCACCGGTGTCAACGGCGTGTCGCCCATCGCCGCCACCATCTTCTCGACGTCGCGGTCCGAGAGCCTGCCCAGAACGATGCGCTGGGCGCGGCGCCTGCGCAGGAGTCGGGACGCTGCGGTTGTGAACGGACGCGTCGAGTCGAGGTCGGATTCCCAGTAAGTGCCGAGGATGACCACGCGGCTGCCGCCCAGGCGCTCGGCGAGGTCGCGAAGCAGGAGGACGGTCTCGTCATCGGCCCATTGCAAGTCGTCGAGCACGATCAAGAGCGGCTTGGCGCCCTGGCAGCCGGTCAGGAATTCGAAGATCGCGCGGAACAGGTGCTCGCGCAGCTGGTCGGCTGGAACCTCCCGCGGCTGGGCCACTCCGCGCAGCTTCTGCCTGAGGCCCGGCACGAGCTGGGCCAGCAGAGGGCCGTTGCCGCCGACGGCATCCTGCATCGGCCTCGCGGCCGCGCTGGCCACTGCCGCCGTGAGCGCCTCACGGAAGGAGGCCAGCGGCGCCACGTCCTGCTCGGTGCAGCGCCCGCTCAGTACCCACCATCCCTTCCTCGCCGCCTCGGTGGCGATCTCAGAAGCGAGGCGCGACGCGCCGATGCCGGGCGGGCCGGCGAGGAAGACCATGCCGCCCGAGCCGGTGGCGGCCCGATCGAGCGTCATCCGGATATCGAGGCGCTCCTGCTCGCGGCCGACGAAGCCATCGCCGGAGGGCAGGGCCGCAGTCTGCGAGGGAGCCACGACCCCTGTCACATCGTGCAGGCGGAAGCGGTCCGGGAATCCCTTGAGTTTGTAGCGGCCGCGATAGTCGAACTTCATCTCCGCCACGGGACCCACCAGGTTCCGTACGACTTCGGAGACCAGGATCTCGCCGCCCTTGGCCTTGCCGGCCACGCGCGCGGCCACATTGACGGCGGCGCCGAAGATGTCGCCCGCCTCCTCGACCACCTCGCCGGTGTTGAGACCGATGCGGATCTTGAGCTTGCGCTCAGGATTCTGCTTGCTGTATTCGGCGATTCCGCGCTGAATCGCGATGGCGCATTCGACTGCATGCCGGCTCGACCCGAAGCTGACCATGACTCCGTCGCCAAGGCCTTTGATGCGGCGACCCGCATGCTCTGTGATCTTCTCCTCGATGATCGATTCGTACGCCTTCATGATCTCGTGCGAGAGCGTGAAGCCTCGGCTCGAAAGCATCTGGGTCGAGCCCTCGACGTCGGTGAACATGATCGTCACCGTGCCCTCGCTCTGGCCGGCCGAAAGACTGCTGATGATGGTCTCGGGTGTGAGCGCCTGCGTGGGGTTCACCGTCTGCCCGAGTCCCTCGGCCACCGCCCTCAAGAGAGCGGGGTCGGCCCGGAAGCCGGCTTCGCCCTGCGGGTACTTGACCAGCTGGAGCAGGCCCGCCTCGACCGCCTGGCGCAGCTCGCGCGCCGCCGACTCCTTGCTCAGCCTGTTCGGCTTGGCGTAATCGCTGGCCTTCAGCTCCGCGCCCTCGAAAGCCTGGGTGATGGCCGGGGCCAGCCGAAGGTTGAGGCCCCTGCGCGTAGTGAGGCTTTCGACGATCGCCTTGATCCTTCGTGAGGCGCCGATAGCCGCTGGGCCGGCCGTGTGGGTGATCGGCAACATGCCCGCAAAGCCGCTGGAGGCCGCCGCCGCCATGTTGCCCAGGGCCGAGGTGGCACGAGCCATCGCAGTCGCGGCCTGCAGAGCCTGCGAGGCATTTGAATCTTCCTCGGCCGAGCCGGGAGACTGGTATCTGGACGGGATGGCGGCCGGCGCTGCCGCGCCGAGCTCGGGCGCCGGCGTGCCGGCGGCTGCGGCGCCAGACTGCGAACGTGCCCGCGGGGGCGGGGCCTCGGTCTGCAGGACCTGCTCTCGTGGAGTGGAAGGTGAGACGGCCTGAAGGTCGGCGACGGCGGAACGCGCAGCGTCGATCAGCTTGCGCATCTCCTCCTGCATCTCGGGCGTCGACGCCATCGTGCTGGCCGGCTCCGTGGGCGACGACTGCACGGTGTGCTGCTGCTGCGTCGGCTTCGCATCGCCCGGCCGGTCGGAGCTGAAGGGCACGACGACCACCTGCCGGACCACGTTCTCGCCGCCGCCCCGCTGGCCGCTCATCAGCGGATCCTTGACCACCGGCATCATGCTGTCGGACCCGGCCGGGACGAAGCGGGACTTGACCGGATCGAACAGGTCGCGGTCGACCTGCACCCCGTAGAAGGCGGCCTTGTCGAGCGAGGTCGGGATGTAGCCGGTGGCGTTGTATTCGAGGCGCAGGTCCGCGCCCATGCCAAGCAGGAAGATGTCGCGCAGGATGGCGCCGTTGGAGTCGTAGCCGA
>DASWGF010000109.1:0-1822 GCA_036393875.1 Candidatus Dormiibacterota bacterium | reverse complement strand
GCTGATCTTGATCGCTTTCCTGGCCGGCATATTGAGGGTGCCGGCTGCGGCTCTCGAGCTCGCCGGCAAGATCCCTCAACAGGGTCCGGCATGGTATGTCGTGCTCACAGCGTTGGTCGGAATGATCCAGTTCGTCGTCGCCCTCGCAATGGCGGCTGGGTACCGCAGGTCGGGCGCCTGGGGCCAGTGAAGACCTACCCCGAAGGTCGTGGGCAGCCTCGATCATGACCTGATCGGGACGTGGCGCCTGCTTTCGCGCATCGATCGGGATGCGTCGGGCAAGCCCGTCGACGAGCCCACTCTCGGCTCTGACCCCCTGGCGCTGCTCTTTTTCGACGGTGCGGGGAACTTCGCTGCCCAGTTCATGAAGCGCGACCGAAGCTTGGGAGTCGCCGCGCCATTGTTCACAGGGTTGAACAACACCACTGCAATCGGGGGCTACGACGCCTACTTCGGCACGTATGAGGTGGACGAGACGAGTGGCGACGTGCATACGCGTCTTGTCGGCGCGCTCTCCCCCGGCCACGTAGGGGCGACGATGACGCGGAACATGAAGGTGGAGGAGGGCAAGCTGGTCATCCGGCTGACCACGACAACAGCCGACGACACACCCGTGCATCGGACGCTAACCTGGGAGCGAGCTAACTCAACTGGTGATCCTCCCTAAGATCCGGGATCCGCGGTTCATCACCGAGCGTCGCGGCGGCAGCCTCCAAGACGACGATCACCGCCTTCTGGCGATCTGGGCGGCTGACTGCGCGCAGCACGTGCTGCACCACTTTGAGCAAGCACGGCCGAAGGACGACCGTCCACGTCGGGCGATCGACCTCGGGCGTGCCTGGGCGCGCGGTGAGATCAGGTGGGGAGAGGCCCGTACGGCGGCCGGCCACGCCAACGCCGCAGCCAGAGACCTGAGTGGGGCAGCACGGCATGCCGCGTACGCTGCCGGCCAGGCAGCGGCGGTCGGCCATGTAGCGGCCCACGAGCTCGGTGCTGCGGCTTACGCGATCAAGGCGGCGCGGGCGGCCGCGGCTGAAGACGAACGCGAGGCGACCGGCCGCTTGGAGTGCCTATGGCAACGTGCTCAACTCCCCCGCGAGATCCGAGCACTTGTGCTCGACGACCAGCGGCTGCGCAACGACTTGTGCTGGTTTGCGTTCGACTGCTGACACAACTGGCTCCGAGCCCTCGATGGATCGCGTCATCGAGATCAGGATCTTGTCATGAAGCTCACGAAAACAGCGCCCTTAAGTCCACGAGGCCGGTGTCGAAGTCAGAGGGACGCGCTTGGTTCAGCTTTGAACAGCGGGCTATAGACCGCAGCCCGATCGCTGCAGTTCAGGCCCGTCGGGCGACTTCGGCTCGGGCCGAGACCCATAGGGTGTGCGGCTGGTCGCGCTCGCCATGCAACTCGAGCATGCCGTGGACCAAATCCTCCACCGTGCCGCCCTTGTTGGCGACGGTGGTGAAGTCCCGCAGGTACCTCCGGCTGGCCGCGAGGTTTGCTGGTAGGTCCGGCGCCCCCACGCTCTTGTGACCGGCGACGACGGTCTTCGCGTTCAAGGCGGCGACCGCGTCGAGGCTGGCGATCCAGGCTTCCCGCTTCGCCTCATCGGCTTCGTACATCATCATGTGCACGTTGTTGTAGACCACATCACCGCAGACAACGGCGCCGGCCGATGGCACGTGGAAGATCGTCGAACCCGCAATGTCACCCTGGCCAACGTGGATCAGGTTGACGACCTGTCCGTCCACCAGGATCTCATCAGTGTTCAGCACCTCGGGCACCACGGGCGTCTCGGGGAGTTCGCCCGGGAAGCGC
>DASWGF010000108.1:0-8191 GCA_036393875.1 Candidatus Dormiibacterota bacterium | reverse complement strand
GCATGCGAACCTGCGCGCCCTGGTAGCAGATGATCGGCCCGTCCAACCCCAACTGCCGCACCCACGGCAGCGCCCCCGGGAAAGGGCGCCCGGTGCATGCGATGACCTCGACCCCGGCTGCCTTGATCCGCGCCAAAGCTTCGCCGTCTCGCGGGTCGAGGTTGAGGCGCGGATCGATGATCGTGCCGTCCAGATCGAGGGCTAGCAAGCGGAAGCGGGTCCGAAGCGCTATCGCTTGACCTCGGGGTTGACCAGGTTCGGCGGGCGACCGCCCCGCACCCCGGTGGCCATGTTGCGCGCCGCCATCGCCGACATCTCCGAGCGGGTTCGAGTTGTCGCGCTCGCGATGTGTGGGGCGAGCACGACGTTCGGCATCACCACGAGGCCTGGGTGCACCGCCGGTTCGCGCTCATACACGTCGAGACCGGCGCCCGCGATCTTCTTGGCGTTCAGGGCCTCCACCAGCGCCGCCTCGTCTACCACGGGCCCCCGGGAGGTGTTGATGAGGATCGCACTCTTCTTCATCTGGCCGTACTGCGGCGTGCTCAGCAGGTGGTGCGTCTCCTGGGTCAGAGGCACATGCACCGACACGAAGTCGGATTCCGCGAGCAGCCTGCCCAGGTCGACTCGCGAGGCGCCCAGCTGCTGTTCGGCATCGGGCGGCAGTGGATTCGGGTCGTAGTAGAGCACGCGCATGTTGAAGCCCTTAGCGCGGTGCGCGACCCCGCGGCCGATGCGGCCGACGCCGATGAGGCCCAAAGTAGCGCCGAACACATCGGCACCGAGCATCATGTCGATCGCCCAACCCCGGAACTGGCCGGACCGGGTGAACGCGTCCGCTTCGACCACTCTCCGCGCCGTCGCCATCAGCAGCGTGAACGCGAAATCGGCGGTGGCGTCGTCGAGCACTCCGGGGGTGTTGGTCACCATGACTTTGTGCGCGGTAGCGGCGGCGACGTCGATGTTGTCGAAACCAACCGCGACGTTGCTCACGATCTTGAGCCCAGGAGTGGACAGCACCGTATCGCCAATCGGATCCATGAGCTGGCTGACAATTCCGACGCAGCCCTCCGCAGCCTGGCGGATGCTGGCCTCGTCAAGCGGGCGGTCAGGCGGATAGGGAATCACCTCACCGGCCTCGGTCAGGATGGCCGGGCCAGGGTCGAGGATGTAGTGCATGAGAAGGATCCGTGGCTTGCCCCGCGTGCTCATGGATTCAACCCCAACTCCTTTGCGATTGGCTTCAGGGCATCGCGGACGTTCTCCACGTGCTCGTCGAAGGGTATACCGAGGGCCTCGGCTCCGGCTATCAGCTCTTCGCGATGCACGCCGCGCGCGAAAGCCTTGTCCTTCATCTTCTTGCGCACCGTGCTTGGCTCCACCGCGCTCAGCGACTTGTCCGGCTTGACGAGCGCGCAGGCGATGATGAAGCCGCACATCTCGTCCACGGCGTTGAGCGTCTTGCGGATGTTCGAGTCGCGCGGGACATTCAGGTAGTCGGCATGGGAGGCGATGTCATCGAGAATGTCCTCCGGCCAACCCTTCTCGCGCAGCATCGCGATCCCGCGCATCGGGTGCAGCTCCGGGGTCGACCCGGACTCGTAGTCCCAGTCGTGGATCACACCCAGCACCGCCCAGCGTTCTTCGTCCTCTCCGAAACGCCGCGCGTATGCGCGCATCGCAGCCTCGACGCTGCGCATGTGCCGGCGCAGCTGCTCCGACTGCGTCATGGAGGTCACCAGCTCCCAGGCCTCGTCACGGGTCGGAGTGGTCAGGGCTTGCTCCACCGAAAGAGCTTGTACCGGCGGGCGAGACGCAGCAGCCAAAGCGCCGAGATGAGCACGCCGATATACAGCAAAGCCTCGAGGACCTGCAGGGTGCCCACGACGGCGCCTGGGAGACTAGACCGAAAACCGGTAATGACGCCGTAGTTGAGGCCGGCCAATCCTCCCGTCGCCGTCAGTGCTCCGACGGCCCTGAAGTAGATCGCCGGCGCGCGCTGCAGGCGCTGCGTTTCTCCTTTGGTGAACCCGCGGCCCAGCGGCGGCGGGTAATTACGGCCGGTCAGCAAGAGACCGCCGCCATAGACGGCGAGCAGCAGTCCAAGAACAATCAAGAACACGTAACTCACAGGATCTCCTTCAGGGCCCCCAGCAATCGGTTGTGCTGCTCGCGCGTGCCGATTGTGATGCGGAACCAGCCGGCGATCGGCTCCCGATCGTAATGCCGGATCAGCACACGGCGCTCGCGAAGGGCGTCGGCGACGGCTGCCGCCGAGACGCCCAGGGATGGCTTTACGAACACAAAGTTGGCCGCCGATGCCGAGTGCTCGAAACCCTCTTCACGCAGCTGATCTTCGAGCCAGGCGCGCTCGGCGACCACGTAGTCGACGATCTTGCGGTGGTGCGCCTCATCTTTGATCGCGGCGACCGCGGCGACGATCGCCAGTCGGTCCATGTTGTAGGAATCCTTGACCGCATCCAGCGCCGCGATCAGCTGAGGGCTGCCCAGGGCAAAGCCGATGCGCATGCCCGCCAGCGCGTACGACTTCGACATGGTCCGGAGGATAAGGAGGTTGGGGTGCTTGCCAATCAGCTCGAGCTGAGACTCTGCGGCAAAGTCGACGTAAGCCTCGTCGAGGACCACCACGCCGCGGGATCGACCCAGGACATGCTCGACCGACCTCCGTCCGTGGTGTGTCCCCGTCGGCGAGTTCGGGTTGACGAGGAACTTGAGGGGTGCCGGGTCCTCGACGAAATCGGTGGTCCAGGTCCACCCTTCGGCGGTGGGATGGACCGACGGCGTCGCCTCGTGCACTCGACACAGGGGCTCCAGCAACGGATATGTGGGGGTCGAGTACGCCACCCGGTCGCCAGCGCCGGCGAACGCGCGAAAGCACATCTCGATCAGCTCGTCGCCGCCGTTCCCGAGTGCAACCTGGTTGGTGTCTAGCCCGAAGTGCTCAGCGATCGCCGACCTCGCGGGCGCCGCGGTGGGGCTCGGATAAAGGCGCAGAGACTCGCCGGCCGCGGCCCTGATCGCTTCGATGACCTTCGGAGAAGGCGGCAGCGGCGACTCGTTGGTGTTGAGCTTGACCCAGTCCTCGCCGTCGGGCGGCTGCTCGCCGGGCACGTATGGCTGGTAGCCCTCGAGGGCCTTTTTCAGGAAGCTTTGCGACATTCGAGCAGGAAGGTCTCAAACGCGAGGCGCGGGCTGACGTTCTGCTCCAGGTAGCCGAGCGTGTCGTAGGAAAGCTCGAGGAGGCGAGCCCATCGGCCCTGTTCCGGGCCGCGACTGGACAGCATGCGGCGGCGCAGCTCGATCTGCCAGCTGGCGATCGCGAACAACGCGGGGTCTTCGACCTCACCTTCGCTGCGACGCCATGCCATCTGGCTGCCATCGAGCTCCGCCGCGACCCGAAGCGGTACGTCGGCCGGCGCGCCGAAGACTTCCTCGAGGCGCCGCGTCCACTCCTCGTGAAGGTCGATCACCGCCTCGTCGCCGGCCACGCGCAAAGCCCAGCCCGGGCGGCCCCGAGCGAGCTCTGCCAGCAGGCGGGCGCGCCCAGGTTCGACATCGAGGTTCAGGAGCAACCGCTCGATCTCGGGCGCCGGGACGGGGTGGAAGAAGATGCGCTGGCATCGCGAAACCACGGTGGGCAGAACGACGAATGGGTTGAGGCTGGGGCTGGTGAGGATGATCACGCGACGCGGATGCGGCTCCTCGAGTGTCTTCAAGAGCACACCCTGGTCCTGGTCGCGCAGCCGGCCGACGTTGGTGACCAGGGCCACGCGGCGCGTGCCCACGGCAGGCTTGAGGTTGAGAAACGCCTGGAGCGACAGCTCGTGGAACTCAGGCGGCTTGTCGGGCAACAGCCTGATCTCGTTGATCGAAAGCGCTTTGATCCGGTCGTCCTCCCAGTAATCGGGGTGCCGGTGCAGGCCCGCTTCAGGCAGCAGCGCCGCCGCGAGGGCGCGCGCGGTGGTCGCCTTGCCGAGGCCGGCCTCGCCGACGAAGAGATATGCATGCGCCAGTCGCTCGGAGTCGATCTGCGATCGGAGCTGATCCAGGGCTCGCGCGTGCCCGGCGATGCCGGCAAAAGGATCGGCCACTATGGATGACTTTAGAGCTTGGCGGGCTCGCTGCCCGTGAGGGCGGCTCTCGTTTCGCGCTCGCGCGCGAGCCTCTGCGCGCGGCCCTGCAGCCACACCTCGCGGATGCGCTGCAGCGCGGTCAGGTTGGTCAGGATCGCCAGCAGGATCACGACGCCAGTGAGCACGGCCCCGCCGAAGATCAGTCCCACCACGGTCACCACGACCCGCTCCGGCCGCGCGAACAGACCGCTCTCGCATGTGAACCCGAGGCTCTGGGCCCGAGCCCGCACGTAGCTGACCAGGAAGGAGCCGCCGAGCGCCGCGGCGGTCGCCAGGATCAGCCAGCGCTGGAGCGGTCCGCCTGCGCTCACGAAATACGCGATCAGCCCGAGGTACATCGCGCC
The DNA here is from genome assembly GCA_036393875.1 of Candidatus Dormiibacterota bacterium. Taxonomy (GTDB): domain Bacteria; phylum Chloroflexota; class Dormibacteria; order Dormibacterales; family Dormibacteraceae; genus UBA10449. The sequence goes on along the minus strand of DASWGF010000108.1, from coordinate 3,693 downwards.
TTCCGAGTAGCGGTCCAACGTGGAGTCCAGGAACGCGCCGTAGGCGTAGCTGCGCCCTGTCGAGCGTGCGAGGGCGCCGTCGAGAATGTCAAAGGTGCCCGCGAAAGCCAGCACGACCCCGCCCCACCGAAGCTGGCCGAACGCTGTGAGCACCGCGGCGGCGAAGGTGAGCGCGGTGCCGACCACGGTGATCTGGTTCGGGGTCACAGGCAGCCGCTGGATCGCGGACATGAGCGCCTCTGCGTGGCGACGGACCCACGCCTCAAACCGCGTCGTGAACATTGATCACCTCTCGCGATCCGACGACCCCTCGCTGGGCGCGCAGCTGGCGCGCTTCCTTGTAGACAGCCACGACCTGAGAGGCAACCTCCTCCCAGGCATAGCGGCGAGCCTTCTCCAGACCGTAGGCGCCCATCCGGAGCCGCAGCTCTTGATCGCGCGCCAGGACGACGAGCGCCGCGCCGAGCTCCGCCCACCCTTTCGGGCTCACGGTCAGGCTGTCGCGACCAGGCTCCAGCACAGACATGTAGCCATCGATCTCGGTGGCGACGACCGGCAAGGCGGTCGCCATCGCCTCGAGCAGAACGATCCCAAAACTCTCAGCGCCAGTCGCCGGCGCGCAGAAGATGTCGGCGCTGCAGTAATAGCGAGGCAGAACGGAATCGGGGACGTAACCGGCCAGCACCACATCGGGCAGGCGGTGCCTGGAGATGTATGACTCGACGCTGCTCCGAAGCGGACCGTCGCCCACGACGATGAGCCGGCTGTTCGGAACCCGTGGCTTCATGAACTCGTAGCCGCGCAGGAGGTCTCCGAGCCCCTTGCGCTTCTCCAGCCGGCCGACGAAGAGGATGTTGATGCGGTCGTCTCGCAGGTGGCGGATCGGCGTCTGCCCAGGATGGAATGTGCTGATGTCGATGCCATTGGGAATGACCTGCAGCGGGAAGTCGGGAAAGTAGCGGTGCACGAAAGCCTTCGCCGGCTCGCTCACCGCAATCCCGCGATGCAATTGCGCCAGGTACGGCTCCAGCAGCGGGCGACCGTAGTAGTAACCGATGTTGGATTTGGCGAATGCGTGGAACGTGCCGACGTTCGCCGCCTGCGACATTCGAAGCAGAGTCATCGGGAGCGCCGGCATGAGCGGTTCGTGAAAATGAAGGACGTCGAAGTGTTCACGCTCGACGATCGCGGCCACGCGGTCGGCGAGGTGAAAGCTGAGCGTGATCCGCGCGACCGACTCGTTGACCGGGAGGGCGATCGGGGTTCCGATCCGGTAGAACTCGGCAGTGTCGAAGTCCACATCGGCGCGACTGGAGGGAGCGAAGATCCGCACCTCGTGGTCAAGTCTCCGGAGCTGGCGGGCGAGATGGCGCACGTGATCGGTCACGCCGCCCGGCGACGCAAAGTCGTACGGCGAGACTAGCCCGATCTTCACGGAGCCCCCTCCCAGATTCGGTGCGGGACGTGCCATTGCTCCGGGTGCCGGCGGATGAATCCCTCAATGTGCCGCAGCAGCTCCTGTGTCACCCGCACCTCATCGGCCCTCGGGTCTTCGGTGGGCTGGGCTATCACCGGAGGCGCCGTCTCGGCCCTGTAGGTGTCGTCGGGCAGCCGGTAGACGCAGGCCGGCAAGAGTGGCGTTCCCATGCGCAGCGCGATCGCCGCGGGACCCATCGGAATCGGCGCCGGCCGCCCGAAGAACGGCATCAGGTGGCCCGTCCCGGTGATGTCGCGATCGATCGCGGTGATGACCATCTCCTGTTCCTGCAGGGCCTGGGTCACCTTGCGCAGGCCGCCGAGATGCAGAGGCAACACGCTGATACCCAGGCGCGCCCTCGTATCGCGATACCACTCGAAGAGGGCCCTCGGCTCCAGCTCTTCGGCAAACAGGCTGACGGGCGAGACCGTCGCCGACCAGATCGCGGACGCGACCTCGTACGAGCCCATGTGGCACGAGACGACCAGCACGCCCTTGCCCATCGCGCGGGCATGCGCAAGGTTCTCCAGGCCATCCACGTGCATCAGCGGGCGCATGGCTTCGACATTCATACGAGGCAGCATCATCAGGTCGGCGTAAGCCTTGGCATGGTTGCGAAAGTTCACCCACGACAGCTTCCGCAGCTCGACCGGCGTGAGCTCTGGGCAAACGATGGCGAGGTTGTAATCCAGCCGCGGCCGCGCGAGCGGTGAGAACATCCAGGCGAATCGGGCGGCCAACACGGCCAGTGCGTACGCCCACGATCGGGGCAAACGCTCCACCACCGACTGCATCGCCTTGAAAGCGCGCCAGCGCCATTCACTCACTCCTCAATTCCGATCAGGGGCCCGAACATGGGCCGAAACGCATACCACTGGTCGGGTCGCTCTCTGATGAATTCCTCGAAGCGATCGATCACACGCTGCATGAGGCGCTCTTTGGTTTCGCCCTCGTGCACGGCGAGGGGAGGATCGAGGTGGATATGGTGGCGACCCGGCGCCGTGGCGTACTGGGTGGCGGGCATCAGTGCGGCTCCCGTTTTGAGCGCAAGTGCGGCAGGGCCGCCGGGCACGATCGCGCGCCGGCCGAAAAAGCGTATCTCCGTGCCAGGTCCCTGCTCGAGGTCGCAAAGAAGGGCCACGATGTGGTTGGCGCGAAGCGCGTCGGTAAGCGCACGTACCGCCGCACGACCCAGCATGATCACACTCAGGCCGAACCCCTGCCGGGTCTGGACCACCGCGTCGTTCAACGATCCGGGGAAGCGTTCTGCGACGGCGGAAATCTTGTACCCGAGCGCAGCCGCGTACGAGCCCGCCACGTCCCACGACCCCATGTGCGGCACCGCCATGATCACGCCCCGACCGCGTGCCAACGCGGCATCGAGGTGCTCGCGCCCGTCGACGTTAGTGCGCTCGATGAGCTCTTTCGGTGTGAGGCTGCCCATCAACACGAAGTCGACGAGCATCCGTCCGTAGTTCTGGAATGCGCGCCTGGCCACGCGCGCGACCTGCGGGTCCGAGCGCTCGCGGCCCAGGACGGCGGCGTAGTTGTCCAGCGCCGCCCGGCGCTGGCTCGTGCTGAGCCAGTACCAGGCCGTCCCGCCCGGGGCTGCCGCGGCATGACGGAAACCCGCCGGGACCACCCGCAGGATCCGTGCACCCGCGTGGTAGCTAGCGGCGAGCAGCGGCGGTCGCGGGCTTCGTTCGCCCGATGCGGCGGGCGCGGCCGTTGGGTGCGGCCTTGGCCTTACCAGCATCAATGAACTCCTCCACCAGGCCTTTCGCCTCGGAGTCGCTGTACTGCACCGGGGGCGATTTCATGAAGTACGAGCTCGGGCCTTCGAGCGCGCCTCCGATGCCACGGTCGAGAGCAAGCTTGATGCAGCGAACGGCATCGATGACGATGCCTGCGGAGTTCGGAGAGTCGTGCACCTCGAGCTTCAGCTCGACGTTGAGGGGCACGTCTCCGAAGGTGCGGCCTTCGAGGCGGATGTACGCCCACTTGCGGTCGTTCAACCAGGGCACGTAGTCGGACGGGCCGATGTGGACGTTGTCCGCGCCGATGTCGTAGTCGAGCTGGGAGGTCACTGAGCGAGTCTTCGAGAGCTTCTTGGACATCAGCCGATCGCGCTCCAGCATGTTCAGGAAGTCGGTGTTGCCACCGAAGTTGAGCTGGTAGGTGCGCTCGAGCTTGACGCCGCGATCGCGGAAGAGGCG
>DASWGF010000107.1:0-2985 GCA_036393875.1 Candidatus Dormiibacterota bacterium | reverse complement strand
GGCCACCTGAATCGGGGCCCGATCACCGAGGTTGCGTTCGAGCTGGGCGGCCGCGTGCTGCGAGCGCGCTGGAACAAGGAGGAGCTGGAGTTCCATCCACCGGTGCTGCTCACCGCGTGGCTCGACCTCCTGCTGTCCCGGCTCAGCGACGCCGCCGGCGGCGATGCGGACCTGCGCCGGGCGGTCCTGCGCTCCGGCTGGGCCCTGCGCTAGAGGCGCGTGGCCAGTAGGCCTGGCTTCGCCAGGCCGTCTAACCCACGTGCAGATTCACGCAGACAACGCCTGGAGTAGATATTTCGAAAATCACATCAGCGGGAAAAGAATCAGGCGCGCCGCGAGGCGCGCCGATAAGGGAAAACCGGCAGGTTTTCTCTTATAACTCCAGCGCCAGCTGCTCGGTCGCTTCCAGCGCCGAGGCGCGGACACCCCGCTTGCGAAGGTGTCGCGCGAAGTCGTCGGTGTAGCCGTGAACGGTGTACACCTGGTCGGCGCCTGATCGCTCGACGACTTCGATGAGCTCGTCGAAGTCGCAGTGGTCGGAGAGGTCGAAGGTCGCGTCGGCCCCGAACAGCCGCGCGAACTCGGTGTCCTTGGCCCAGCCCGAGATCAGGGCCGTCCGGTAGCGGCCGAGTCGCCGCACCTCGTCCTTGCCCGCCGGCGGCGCGATGACCACCCGGCCAGACGGTGTGTCGCCATTGAGCTCGACCCACTCCGGGAGCGGGCTGCCCGCGTCCGCGTACGCGCGGGCGCAGGGAACGCATCGGCTCTCCAGCGCGAATTCGAAACCGTACGGCGCGAGCGCGAGCATCACCTCTTCGGTCTTGCCGAGTGCATGGCAGAGCAGCACCGGCGTGACCCGGCTGTCGAGGGCGAGGCGACACCACCGTGCCATCGACTCGACCGTCGAGTCGGGATCGCCAAAGCGAAAATGCGGCCGCCCGTAGGTGCTCTCCATCACCAAGACATGCGCGCGAGGCACGGGCGTCGGCGCACGCCCGCCCGGTTGGCGGAGCTTGATGTCGCCCGTGTAGAGAAGGCTCGTGCCTTCATGCTCGAACCGCAGCTGCGCTGAGCCGAGCATGTGCCCAGCCGAATGCAGCGTCACGGTCGCCGGCCCGCGCCGCATGGGCTCGTCATACCCGAGCATCCGCCAGCCGCGCGGGCGCCGCGCCTCGGGAATGAGCGCAAGCGTCTGGGGTGTGAGCAAGGCTTCCTTGTGACGCCGGGCGTGATCGGTGTGTGCGTGGGAGATGAACGCGAATGCGCGCACCACGAGCGGGTCGAGCCACAGGCTGTGCTCGGGCAGCGACACGCCGTGGTCCCAGATGACCTCGCGCGTCAAGACCGAGGCGCCTCGAGGCGGAATCGTTCGTGCGCCGAGAAGAGGGACGAGGGCACGTCGACCCCGAGCGCCGCGTAGACCTCGAACGGGATGCCGATGTCCACGACCCACACCTCGCCCGCGTGGCGGGGTCCGTCGCGGCTCACCAGGCCGGCCTTGGGCAGGCCGAGCGTGACCGTTGTATGCGCCTGCACAGTCGGAGCGTAGGCGACCCCGGCGTCTGCGTCGAGTCCCGACGGCAGGTCGACGGAAACGACCCGAGCGCCGGACGTGTTGATGGCCTGGATCCAATCCGCGAAGTCGCCCTCAGGTGGCCTCGACAGTCCAGTCCCGAAGATGCCGTCGAGCACCACCTCGGCGCCATCGAGCTTGAAGGTGTCGAGAACCTCGACATTCAGCTTGTGCAGAGCGTCGAGCTCACGTACGGCCGCGCCGCGCAGACGCTTGGCATCGAGGCAAGACACCGACGCCAGGCGGCCCCACCGCTGGAGGTGTCGGGCGGCGGCGAGTGCGTCGCCGGCATTGTTGCCCACACCGCAGACCACGGCCGTGCGGCCAGTGCAGAACCGTGCGACCTGCCACCCCGCCGCCTCCATCAGCCAGTCGACCGCGACCCCGAAGCGCTCCTGCGCGAGGGCGTCGGCCGCCTTGACCTGGGCGCTACTGAGGGTGGGGAGGGCGCTGGACGACAAAGGAGCAATAGGGGTCATGACGGTGGATGGAGTCGGCCTGTGAGACGCCAGTGCCCAGCAACTGCGAGAAGAGGTGCGGGGTGATCGTGCAGACCTGCGGGAACTTGAGTGCGGTGTTGCGGAAAGGGCAGTTGTGGATGGTCACCTTCACGCCCTCAGGCGTTTCGGTCTGCTCCGCGAGTGTCCCCGCCCGGCCGATCCACGCCACCACCCGGCGCAGCTTGTCGTCGAATTCGAGCCCCTCCAGGCTGGGCGCGATGGCCTTGGCATGGCGGGTCGCCATCCGCGCGAAGACTTCGTCCAGCGCCTCCGGGCCGCCCATGTCCTGCACCTCCTGCAGGACCATCGATGCCAGCTGGCCGTAACGCTTGGGGAACACCGAATCGGCCCGCTCGGTGAGCGAGAAGAGGAGGGAAGGCCGGCCGCGCCGGCGGCGTTCCGGGTGGCTGACCACGAAGCCTTCCCGCTCGAGGTTGGTGAGGTGCTGGCGTACTGCGTTGGGGGTGACGCCGAGGTCGGAGCTGATCGTCTCGGCGCTGGCGTCGCCTTTACGCCGGAGCAACTCCAGGACTTCCATGCGGGTGGAACGGCCGGCGATGGTGGTGGGCATATCCGGACGCTGGCCAGGGATGCTAGCACAGCCCCAGGCTATTTATTACAGGTGGATCTTGACAAAATCCCGACTTTTCGTAAACTGGGCTGCGAAGAGGTATTAAGCATGATCAAGCAAGCCAGTCGCGCCATCGAGCACATGACCGCCAAGGAGCGTCGGATCCAGCGGGCCAAGTACGCGCGCCGGAACAAGATGCATCTCATCGACAAGCTCCTGAACGAGCTCGAGATGCTCAACCTTGCCGACCAGCGGCAGATGCCGCCGGTGCTCTCGGTCGCCATCAACAAGGTCATCGAGGAGTCGCCCGAGGTGACCGTCCTGGCCCAGGCCAAGCCCGC
>DASWGF010000106.1:0-2886 GCA_036393875.1 Candidatus Dormiibacterota bacterium | reverse complement strand
GCCTGGAGATCGTCGATGCCGGCCAGTGGAGCCGCCCCTACCGGCGCGTCCTGAGCCTTCTCCTTGGGAGCACGCTTGCGCTGGCGGCGTTTGCCACCCGAACGACGCCCCCCGCGTTCGTCAACTGCCGTCGCCACCCGGGAGAGAGTCTAAGTGTTCACTTAACGGGTCCGCTCCCCTTAAGTCGCTATTCAGCGGGGGCGGTCGGCGACCTGGTCGGCGAGCCACTGGAGGTACCGCGGCATGCCGTCGTCGATGGCCACCTTGAGGATCTCAGGCAGCTCATAGGCGTGGTTCTTGCGCACGTAGTCCTGGACCGCCTGGGCGCGCGATTCGACTGTCTTGACGAGCAGCAGCGACTCGTGCTCGCGCTTGAGCTGGCCGTCCCAGTAGTAGAAGGAGTGGACCATGGGAATCACGGTGCAGCAGCCGGCGAGGTGCTCCACGACGAGGCCCTCGCCCAGGCGCTCGGCGTCATTGCGGCCGCCGGTGGTGACCATGATCATCACGGGGCTGTCTGAGGCCATCGGTTAATTCTCGCCTAGAGGCCTGTCCAGCCAGATGGTCCCGGCCAGCAGGCCGATCCCGCCGAGCAGCACCCCGCCGAGCACGTCCGATTCCCAGTGCACGTCGAGGTACAGGCGGTCGAAGGCGAGGAGCACGATGAGTACGGTTGCGATCGGGATTGCGAGCGTGCGAGCGAGCGGCCAGGGCGCCAGGCGCTGGACGACGAACGCGATCAACCCATAAGCGATCACGGCCCGCACCATGTGGCCGCTGGGAAAGCTGTTCGCGAGCGGCCCGGTGCCCGACACAAAGTCTGTGATGCTGGGCCCGTCCGCGTGAGCTACGGTCCGCGGCGGTCCGAGGTGGTGAAGATTCGCCTTGTACAGGACCTCGAGCACCTGGGCGGCGACGAACACGACCACGACCCAGGCGTCGGCGCCGAATCCCCGGCGGAGCAGAAAGATGGCCAGCGCGAGCATGAGGAGGCTCGTCAGCTCCAGGCCGCCGAGCTCAGCGATCGCCTGGAACAGGGGATGCAGCGACTCGCTCCACAGGCTCGACATCCCCTGCAGCACCTGCTTGTCCAGGACGTCGAACATCCCGGCTGCGATCGCCATCGTCAGCGCGACGTACGCGACCGCGAGCGCGGCGGCGGCGGCGAGCCGCGGTCTCAGCGCTGACAACGCGTGCAGAAGACGGTGGTGCGACCGGCCAGTCGAACCACGGCCAGCGGGCGGCCGCAGGTGAAGCACGGTTCGCCCGCGCGGCCGTAGACGAGAAGCGATTCCTGCTGGTTGCCGACCTCGCCCCACGCGTCGCGATACGTGTCGACAGAGGAGCCGCGATTGCGGATCGCAACCTCGAGCGAATCACGAAGCGATGCGTGCAGCCTACGCACCGACTTGCGGCTCAGGCTGCCGGCGGCGCGATCCGGGCGGAGCCGGGCGCGGTGCAGCGATTCGTCTGCGTAGATGTTGCCCACGCCCGCCACGGTCGCCTGGTCGAGCAGCACCGCTTTGAGCGGCGCGCGCCGGCGCCGAAATCGTTTGAAGAGCTCTTCGGCGTCGAAGGTGGGATCGATGGGCTCCGGTCCGAGCCTGGGCAACGTGCCCGAGAGGAGCAGCTCGTCCTCAGTGCCGAGCAGAAGTCGCCCGAACCGGCGCGGGTCGCGGTAGCGCAATTGCATTCCGTCGTCGAGGTCGAGGATGGCGTGCGTGTGCTTGGCGATTTCGCTGGCAGCGTCGACCAGGCGCAGCTGGCCGCTCATGCCCAGGTGGACGACGAGCAGGCGACCGCCGCCGAGGGCGATCAGGATGAACTTTCCGCGCCGCCCCACCGCTTCGATGCGAAGGCCGGTGATCGAGTCGATGAAGGTCTCCGGCTCGGGATGCCGGACGATGGATGGAAATCGCAGCTCGCAGCGCACGATCGTGCGGCCGACCAGGTGCGGCCGCAGGTCGGCGACGATCGTCTCGACCTCAGGAAGTTCGGGCACTAAGTCGCCTCCCCACTTGTGGGGAGGCCGGCGCGCGCAGCGCGCCGGGAGGGGAGGTTCAGCCCCGAACGGTCACTCGACATCAGACGCGCACCACCGCAAGCTTTCTCATGTCCGCCCAGTTGGGCCCGACCTTGGCCTCCACCTCGATCCCGGTGTCGAGCTCGTACGCGCCGGTCATGATGCGCGGCACCGTCTCGGCAAACCGGCTCACTTCGCTTTCGGGCACCTCGAAGAGCAGCTCGTCGTGCACCTGCAGCAGCATGCGGCCCTCGATGTGGTCGGCCTCGATCTCCCGCTGCAAGCGCACCATCGCGATCTTGATGATGTCGGCGGCGAGCGACTGCATAGGGAAGTTGATGGCCATGCGCTCGGCTGCGCTGCGCAGCTGGAAGTTGGGCGACCTCAGGTCGGGAATCGCGCGGCGCCTGCCCGTGGCGCTGACGACGAACCCTTCTTCGCGCGCCTGACGCCTGACCTTGTCGAGGTATTCGCGCAAAACCGAATACGTCGACCAGTACTGGGCCAGGAACTCGCGCGCCACATCTCCGGTGATGCCGAGCTGCTGCGACAGCCCGTACTCGCCCTGGCCGTAGATGGACCCGAAGTTGGCCACCTTCGCCAGCCGCCTCTGGTCCGGGTCGACCGCGTCGACGGGGATCTTGAACACCGCGGCCGCCGTCGCGGTGTGGATGTCCTGCCCGGCCTTGAAAGCGCCCAGGAGCTCGGGGTCGCCGCTGAGATGCGCGGCGATGCGCAGCTCGATCTGCGAGTAGTCGGCCGAGACCATGACATGACCCGGACGGCTCGCCTTGAACGCGCGGCGGATGCGCTGGCCGAGCTCAGTGCGAATGGGGATGTTCATGAGGTTGGGGTTGGATGAG
>DASWGF010000105.1:0-3481 GCA_036393875.1 Candidatus Dormiibacterota bacterium | reverse complement strand
GACCCGCTTCCCTACGTGAAGATCGTTGGACGGACCGGCAAAGCTCGACTGCCTCGCCGAGCTCGCATCCAATGGATCGCCGCCCCCTGAGTGATCTGTTCGAGACCACCTGAGTGAAGTGCATGGTCAGGTGTTTGTAGTGTAGCGAAAATATGTTCGATGTCAAGCGTTTACAGAGAGCGATTTCGTACTCCCGGCATCCGGACCCCCTCCGACTCCTTTTCCCAGTCTTTTGGTGAGTGCGACTCCCCACCCGGCGAGCTCGCTGCGCGAGCTGGCCGACCTCCCCACTGCGTGGGGAGGCGAGTAAGCGCAACGCTCACTCAGCCTCCAAGAGCCCCCCAAGTCCTTCTTCCTAGTCCTTTCTGGACTCGTATCTCCCCATCCGGCGAGCTCGCTCCGCGAGCTGGCCGACCTCCCCACTACGTGGGGAGGCGAGAGCCGAAGTCGACCGGAGGCCGCGCATCCCGGTTCACCTCCAGCCGGAAGATGTCCGGGCGACCGTAGTGACCGGCGACGTCGAGGGTCCGCTTCGCCGCCGACGCTCGCTCAGGGTCGCAGTCGGCGAACAGGATGCCGTGCTGCTCGTGCAGCGGGCCGGCGACCAGCTTGCCGTCTGGCGCCACGATCACCGAGTCACCAGGGTTGAACCAATCTTCCAGGTCGGGGAAGAGACCACCGCGGTCGGGGAAGTCGGCGGGGATGTCCCTGCCTCGCATCGCCGTGCCGCTGCCAAGCACCCAGCACCGGCCTTCGGCCGCGATGTGCCGCATGGTCGACACCCACGTGGTGCCTGCGTCCCATGTCGGCGCGACATACACCTCGCAGCCCTGCGCGAACAGGCTGAAGCGCGCCAGCGGCATGTAGTTCTCCCAGCAGATCAATGAGCCGACCCTGCCGGCCGGCGTCTCGATCACCCGCAGCCCGCGGGCGTCCCCCACGCCCCAAACCATCCGCTCGGGGTTCGTGGGCATGAGCTTGCGGTGCCGGTTGAGCACCTCGCCGTCGGGGCCGATCAAGACAACCGTGTTGTAGAGCGTGCCCCGGCTGAATTCCGAATCCCGCTCGTGCACGCCAATCGAAACCGTCTGCTTGAGCCGCCGCGCCGCCGCCTGGATCGGTTTCAGGTGCCCCGCCTTCAGGTCGACCGCGTTCTCGAGCAGCCGCGCGTGGATCTTCGAAGTCAGCTCGAAATCGTCGCCCGGCCGCAGACGCCACAGCCATTCCGGGTAGCCGGGCAGCCACGTCTCGGGAAACGAGACCAGTCGCGCCCCCCCGGCGGCAGCTTCCTCCATGAGCTCGACGCCCCGCTTGATCGTCTTCTCCCGGTGAAGGAGCACGGGCGGGTGCTGGACGACAGCGACTCGATGAGGGCTAGCTTTTCTAGTCTTTGGCATTCGGAAAATCTCCCGCGCGCGAAACCATCCCCGGCAACTCCTTGCCGACCTGCAGGCCGAGCCAGCGTGAGCATTCGATCAGTGCATCGAGGTCGATTCCCGTGTCCACGCCCATACCCCGCAGCAGGTAGACGAGGTCCTCGGTGGCGATGTTGCCGGTCGCCTTGGGTGCGAACGGGCAGCCGCCGGCGCCCCCTACCGATGCATCGAGCGAAACCACTCCCTGTTCGACCGCGGCGACTGCGTTCGCGTAGCCCGTATTGCGGGTGTTGTGGAAGTGGGCGCCGACGGTCGCGCCCAGCTCACGCGCCCCGCGCACCAGCGCCGTGACCTGCGACGGCACGCCGACCCCGATCGTGTCGGCGAGGCAGATCTCATCGGGCGGAATCGCCATGAGGCGCTCGACCAGGCCGAGCACTCGCACTGGCGGAACCACACCTTCGAACGGGCACCCGAACGCGACGCTGACCGTCACCGTTATCGGCACACGGTCGGACCGGGCCCGCGCCACCAGCGCGAGAGCGGTCTGCAGTCCCTGCTCGGTAGTGGCGTTCTGGTTGCGGCGGCCGAACTCGTCGGTGGCCGCGAATGCATAGTGCACCTCGTCCACCCCAGCCGCGACGGCCCGGTCGTAGCCCGTCTCGTTGAGGGCCAGGCCCGCGTATGACGTGCCCCCTCGGCGGTGCAAAGCCGCCATCACGTCCTCGGCGCCCGCCATCTGTGGAACGAGCTTTGGATTGACGAAGCTGGCCGCCTCGATGCGTTTCAGGCCGGCCGCCGCCAATCGGTCGCACAGGTCCGCCCGCACCGCCGGGTCGAGCAGCCGCTCTTCGTTCTGCAGCCCGTCTCGCGGCCCGACGTCACAGACGATGACGCTCACATAGATAAAGGTAGGGCGGCGAGCGATCGATTGCCCGCCGCCCTGGGCTTCAGCTGATCAGCTTGCGGTTCCGAAGTAAGCGTCCTCTCCCTTACGGGTGACGCCGGCGAAGGTTGCGTCGTTGCGCATGTCGGTCCAGTACGCAACCACGTGACCATCTTGCGTGACAGCGATGCCGCTGTAGTCGCCGAGGAAGGCGGTCGCGTGTGGGAAGTTCGCGTTTACGTTGCGCGCGAACCACCGGTCACCGGTCGTCGGGTCCGAATTCACGGTGCTGACCGTACCGCTCGTGAAGCTGAGCGATCCGGCGACGTTCTCGGTCGCCAGCGAGTACGCGTACTTGTGGTTGTTGATGTCGACCGATCGATCGAAAAAGCCAATCCGCAGCCGGCCGAACTTGTCGTATGCGCTCCATGGCATGAACTGGTCACCAAGCTGTCCAAAAGCCACTGGCGCCGACCAGGTCTGACCGCGGTCGAAGGACTGGCTCACGATCACGTCCGAGTTGGTCTTCGCGACATAAGGGCTGCTGGGCGCGGGGGTGGTGCTGTCGCGCATGTCCGACCACACGACGGCCAGGTGCTTTGCGTTGGTCGGGTCGGCGGCGATGTTGCCGGCCGCCCAGCTGCGGAACACGCTGTCCTGGTAGGTCTGCCTGCCGAAGGCGATCGGATAATCGGTGAAGCCGTCGATGGTCGTCGCCACCTTGACGGGAGCGCCGAGCGCCGCGCCCGTCGCGGGGCTCACCTCGACGACTTCGTAGTCGTCGCGACCGGTCACGAGATCGGTCGTGTTCAGGAACGACACGAAGATGCGACCGTCCGCCGCCACCACGGGAGTGGATACGAACGCCTCCGCGAGGCCGCCCGAGATCTCCAGCGGCGCCGACCACGTCTGGCCGCCGTCGTGCGTGACTGAGCTGAATATCTTGGATGAGACAAAGCTGCCCTTCTGGCCTTGGCGGAAGTCGCCGTAAGTGACGATCGCGTTTCCAGTACCCCACGCGGCCACGTATTCCTTGTCGAGTACATCTCCGACGCTGGTGAAGACCCCGCTCCCTGAGGCGATCCGTTCCACGCTCCAGGTCTTGCCGCCGTCGCCCGAGTTGGACACGAGGACGTCGGGGCTCTGAGCGTTGCCGGGCCCGACGAAGCGAAAGCCCAGCGTCGAGTAGTAAGCGTGTCCACTCGCGTCGAAAGCCAGC
>DASWGF010000104.1:0-13566 GCA_036393875.1 Candidatus Dormiibacterota bacterium | reverse complement strand
ACGGACCCGGTAAAGGTGAAGATCGACGTCGACAAAGTCGAGCGCTGGCTCCGGCAGGGCGCTCAGCCGAGCGAAGCCGCGCGGAGCCTTTTGAAGCGGGAGGGGATTCTTGAGCGACGCACAGAGAAGTCGACCACCGATCAGGCGTGACCCGCGGCGCGGCGGCTACAACCGCGGTTTCCGCCGTGAAGGTCCTTCCGGCCCGCCGGGGCCTGCTGTGGACTACCGGGCGCTGGTGGAGTACGTAGCGCGCTCGCTCGCCGAGAAGCCCGAGGAGGTGCTGGTGGAAGCATTCGAGCGGGGCGGCGGCACAGTCGCCATCAAGGTGAGACTTGCGGACGGCGACGTCGGCAGGTTCATCGGCAAGGCAGGACGCAACATCGAAGCGATCAGAACGCTGATTCGGGTCGCGTCGTCGCGCGACCACAAGCGTGTGTTCGTCGACCTCGCCAACCCCTCATTGACCGACTCCTCGTCGCGTCAACGCCGGGAGGATCATGCGGGAGGTACGCCCTCGTGATCCGTGTCGGACAGGTGACCGGCGCCTACGGGCTGGAGGGGGCTGTCAAGGTAATCCCCTTGACAGATTTCGAGGATCGGTTCAGTACCGGCGCTGCTCTGGTGCTCGACGGCTGCGAGCGCCACGTCGAATGGTGCCGGGCGAGCCAGCCAGGGCTGGTGGTGAAACTCCTGGGCATCGACAACCGCACGGTGGCCGAGCTGTTTCGGGGCCACTACCTGGAAGTTCCGGAGGCCGCCGGGCGCCCGCTTGGGGACGGTCGCTTCTACCACCACCAGGTCGTTGGGCTGCCGGTGCAGACCGGCTCGGGCCAGCACCTCGGCACGATCGCCGAGGTCCTGGAGCGGCCGGCCAACGACGTCTGGGTCAGCCGCGAGGGCGCCGTCGAGCACCTGATTCCGGCCACGCGGGACGCGGTGTTGGAGGTGGACCTCGAGGCGCGGCGAGTCGTCGTCGCGGACTGGCTGGTCGAGACCGAGGACGCATAGGGAGCTTTCGATGAGGTTTGACGTCGTGACGATCTTCCCGGCCATGTTCGGCCCCGTGTTCGAGCACGGCGTCGTGGGCCGTGGCATCGAGCGGGGGATTGTCGAGGTCTATACCCACGACCTTCGTGACCACACTCACGATCGCCACCGGCAGGTGGACGACATGCCCTTCGGCGGCGGCCCTGGCATGGTCCTCAAGCCAGAGCCGGTCTTCGAGGCGGTGGATTCGATCCGCACTCACAATCGCGGGCCGGTCGTGCTCATGGAACCTTGGGGCGAGCGTCTCGACCAGAACCTCGCGACAGAGCTGGCGTCGGAGGCGGGCTTGATCATCGTTTGCGGCCGGTACGAGGGCATCGATGATCGAGTGCGGACCGGCCTGGCAGCGCGCGAGATATCGATCGGCGACTATGTGCTCAGCGGGGGCGAGATACCCGCGATGGTGCTGATCGACGCGGTGGCACGTCTGCTGCCGGGCGTCGTGGGCGATCCCGAGTCGCTGACGCAGGACAGCTTTTCGATCGAGCCCGCCGGGTGGCCCCAGTTCACGCGTCCCGCAGACTATCGGGGGTTGATGGTCCCCGACGTGCTCCTTTCCGGTGACCACGCCCGCATCAAGCAATGGCGCCGCCGCCAGGCGGCCGAACGAACTTCCGCCCATACCAAGGAGTTGAACAAGACATGAACGTCATCCAGCAGCTCGAGAAGGAGCAGCAAAAGGAAAAGGTCCCCGCGCTTCGCGCGGGCGACACGGTCAAGGTGCACGCGAAGGTCGTCGAGGGCACGCGCGAGCGCATCCAGGTGTTTGAAGGCACGGTCATCCGCGTGACCGGCGGCGGCCTCCGCCAGAACTTCACGGTGCGCCGCGTGACCCACGGCGTCGGAGTCGAACGCACCTTCATGATCCATTCGCCGCGCATCGACAAGATCGACGTCCTCCGACACGGCGACGTCCGCCAGGGCCGGCTCTACTACCTACGCGGCAAGGTCGGCAAGGAGGCGCGCATCCGCGAGCGCCGCCAGCTCACGCGCGAGCCGGAAGGCGAGGCCGGCGCGAAAGAGAACGGTGAGGAGGAGTCCGAGGAGTAGGACTCCCTCCCCCTGGAGGGGGGAGGGTTGGGGAGAGGGGTTGGAGCCCTTGTTAACGAAGCCTGGTGCCTGATGCCGTTCGTCGGTAATCTCCCTGCATGACGCGGCCGATGCTGTGGAGATACGAGCGGATGGCCGGGGCCATGGGTTACTCCGTGGTGGCGGGCGTGGACGAGGTCGGAATGGGGCCTCTCGCTGGACCGGTCGTGGGCGGCGCCGTGGTGCTGGCGATCGGGACGCGGATCCCAGGCCTCGATGACTCCAAGCTGCTCACGGCCGACGAGCGTGAGCGGCTGGACAGATTCATCCGTCGGCGCGCAATCGCGGTCTCGGTCTGCGCGGTCGACCACGCCCAGGTCGACAGGCTGGGTCTGATCAAAGCCCGCCACCTCGCCACCGCAGGGGCGGTGGCAGGGCTCCAGGTGCCGGCCGAGTACCTGCTCGTCGACGCGTGGGACGTGCCCGAAGCGCCGCTTCCGCAGATGGCGGTCGTGAGGGGCGATCGGACGTGCGCCTCGATCATGGCCGCCAGCATCGTCGCCAAGGTCGCCCGCGACCAGACCATGATCGAGTACGACCGGATCTATCCGGGTTATGGCTTTGCCGGGCACAAGGGCTACGCCACGCCCCAGCATCGGGCCGCGATCCGGCGCCTGGGTCCCAGCCCCATCCATCGGACCTCGTGGGCGCCGTTTCGAGGCCTCTCGGCAAACTAGAGCTCGGGCGCGCCGGCGAGAAAGCGGCGGCCGAGCTCCTCAAGCGTCGCGGCTACGAGGTGGTCGGCGCGGGCTTCACGGCCCGCCGGGGCGAGATCGACCTCATCTGCCGGCGAGGCGGGGAGCTGGTGATCGTCGAGGTCAAGACGAGGACCACCGAAGCCTTCGGGACGCCATCCGAGGCAGTGGGCCCGCGCAAGCGCCGGGCGCTCGCGGCGGCCGCGGCCGAGTACAGGTTGCTGGCGCGCTGGAAGGGCCCGATCCGGTATGCGGTCGTGGGCCTGGTCGGCAGGCCGGATGGTGGATTCGACATCGAGCTCATCGAGGACCCTTTCGAATAGCGTCAGGTTTCCGAAATGCTGCCCTCGAACGCACGCAGTCTCGCATTGGCGAACGTGAGCAGGAAGGCGACGAGCGCGCACCCGGCGGCGACCAGCAGAAAGCCTCCTAGGATCATCGCGGCGCCGACAGCCGGGGTCGAAGGAATCGGCCCCAGGTTCGCGGCGCCGGCCGCAGCCTGCTCGCCGAACAGGAACAGGGCAAGCGCTCCGATGCTGATGACCGAGAACCCAAGCGAGCCGCCAATCGAGGTGAGCGATCCGAGGACTCCGACCGACCTACGGTCATCCGTGGCTTCGAAGTGGGGATCGATGGCGCCGCCTGAAACCGAGATCGAAACAAATCCGAATGCGAGCCAGACCCCGAAGATGACCAGCTCCAGCAGCTGGAGGGCGCCGCTCTTGCTGGTCACGGCGACCGCGACGCTGAAAACGAGCATGGCCGCGAGCACAACCGGTAGGGCGATGAGGACCTTCGCACGCAGCAGCTGCCACATCGTGAGCGGGGCCAGGCGCAGGAGCTGGAAGCCTCTGCGCTCGCTTGGGATCGAAGGAGTGGCGAGGGCCGAGGACATGAACATCGAGAGAAACGTGACCAACGCGACGTTGGACCAGAACCCGCTCAGGTTGCGGGCCGGCTGGGTGAGCGCGGCTGCATAACCAAGCGGCAGCAGCATCGCCGGGAGAAGCCTTGTCAATCGGCGCACGTCCCGGCGGAATCCAAGCCAATCCTTCCTGGCGATGGCTCGGTATGGAGACCCCTGGGCTCCCCACCTCGTGGGGAGCTCCGCCCGTGCCCGAAGGGCACCGGCGGTGAGGGGAGGGGCGAGCTTGATAGGCCTTCGCCGTCGCCAGACCGTGCTGGTGGCGCCGAAGACCCCGAGGCCGAACAGCAGCGTTCGCGCATAGAGCAGCTCCGCTGTGGCGACGAGGAGCGCGGCGAGGGCCAGCGCCGCGACCGTCCAGGCCAGAGCACCCGCCGTGTTGCCTTGCAAGCTCGCGCTCAGCGCATGCCCTGGCCACGTTGTCGGCAGCCAGTCGATGCGCTGCACGACAGACGTGAGGTTGGAGATATCAGGGGCGGCGCCTCTGCGACCGAAGGTCTTCCTCAGGTTTAGATTCCAGGCCAGGTACAGGCCCGCCCCGGTGAGACCCGCTACCGCCGCCGCCACGTCACGTGCCAGCTTGGCCGGCACCCACCGCAGGATCACAGTCATCAAGATCGCTTGCAGCGCCGTGACGACCAGGACCTGGACGGCGATCAGAAGCACCGCCATCGGAAAGTAAAACCAGGGCGCGCCGGCGCCGGCTCCAACTCCAAGGACAGCGGCGGCGAGGACGAAGCTGAGCAGCAGGTTGGCCGTCACGGCGATCAGGAGCCGCGCCACAAAGATGTCTCGGTTACGGACAGGCGCGACGACGAGCTGTAGCAGGTCGCGGCCGACGAAGAGCGACGCGATCACGGTTGGAAAGCCGACGACCAGCATCAGCAGGGAAAGGCCTGTGAAGCCCGCCGCCAGCAGCGTGTCGAGGGCGAAGGGCAGGAAATGGCCGGCGGTCGCCCCGATTGCAAAGGCGCCACCGCCAAGGAAAACACCCGCTACGAGGAGCGCGATCGCGATGATCACCAGCCGCGCCGGGTTGCGCTTGATGAGCCGATTGCGAGCCGCGAGGAGCTCCGTCCGCACGATGACAGGGAGGGCGCCGGCCATGATTACGAGCCCCCCTCAAGCAGCCGCTCGATCATCTCGCGCGATTCCGGCCCGGCTGTGAGCTTGAGGAACAGATCCTCCAGGTTGGCGCCCTCGCTCCCGGTCTGGACGCGCAGCTCATCCATGGTCCCGATGGCGACGATCCGGCCGCGGTCGATGATCGCGACCCGCCGGCACAGTGCCTGCGCCACCTCCAGGATGTGAGTCGACAGGAGCACCGTCGTGCCACGGGCGGCGAGCTCTTCGAGAAGGTCCTTGACCAGGCGCGCCGATCGCGGGTCGAGCCCGTTGGTGGGCTCGTCCAGCAGCAGCACCGAGGGCTCGCGGATGAGCAGCGATGCAAGGCCGATCTTCTGGCGCATGCCGTGGCTGTAGCTGCCGATCAGCTCGCCGTCCTTCTGGGCCAGGTCGAACAGGTTGAGGAGCCTTGCCTTCCGTTCTTCGCGTTGCGGGCCGCGCGTCATCCCGTACAGGTCCGCGACGAAATCGAGAAATTCGCGTCCGGTCAGGTGCGGATGGACAAAGGGCTCCTCGTCCAGGTAGCCCAGCCTTGCCTTCGCGGGCAGGGGCTGGGCCACGATGTCGATACCGTCGATGAGCGCAGTCCCCGACGTGGGCCGGAGCAAGCCGCACAGCATGCGCAGCGTGGTCGTCTTGCCCGCGCCGTTGGCGCCGAGGAAGCCGAAGATCTCTCCGCGGGTTGCCTGGAAGCTGACGCCATCGACGGCTGCGATCGTGCCGTAGCGCTTGACGAGCTGGCGCGCTTCGACTGCTGCCGACGATTGGTTGATGGCTGTCATGCCTAACGCAGGTTACAAGGGGCGCATCAGCGGAAGTGTCGATCCAGCTCCGATGCGTACGTGAGGCCCAGGCCATCCGCGGCGCGAAGCAGCCAATCTTCGATGCGCCTGTGACCACGAGGTGGTTCGCGCGAGACCAGGTGCTCGTCCATCAAGCCGGCGAGCTCCTGCGGCGTCAAGATCACGTCCTTCAAACGACGTCCCAACCCGCGCGCCGCGACGAGCGTGATCGCGGGCGATGTGAAAAAGATCCGGCGCCTGTGCTGGATGGCGATGGCGACGCTGTCGACGAGGTCGGCATACGTGATGATGTCCGGTCCGGCCGCATCGACGGTGACGCTTTCAGACTCGGCTGCGGCCCAGGTTGCGATTTCGGCCACGTCCTCGCCGGCCACCGGCTGCAATCGGTACGTGCCATGACCAGGGATGAAGAACATCGGGACCCGCCGCAGGAGCCAGGCGATGTTGTTGATGAGGATGTCGCCCGGCCCGAAGACCAACGTCGGCCTGACCACCGCCCACTGCAAGCCGGATTCGCGCACCACTTTCTCCGCCCGGGCCTTGCCGGCGTAGTAGTCGAGCGGGTCATCGAAGCGCGGGTTGCTCACGCTGATGTGGACTACCTTCCGTACACCGGCAGCTGTGGCGGCGAGCATCAGCCTCCGCGTGTTGCCGATCGCATCGCCGAAGCCGGTGCCCGCATACGGGAAGCGGACCCAGTAGGTGTTGTAAAGGACATCGACTCCGCGGAGGCTTTCGATCAGGGCGTCACGGTCAGTGAATTGAAGCGGAACCACATCCACATCCATCTCCTCCGCGCCGGCGTGGCGTGGGTGGTTGGTCAGCGTGCGCACCCGCCGCCCATCGGCAACGAGCCGGCGCGCGATGAAACCGCCTGTGAAGCTGAACGCGCCGGTGACGGCGTCCAGTTCGGCCAAGTCAGAAGGGGAATCGAGTCAGTTGGTACGCGGGCGAGTCGGGTGTGACGTGTCCGGAGATGACGACTCGGGGTCGGTGCCTGACCGCTTCCGCCTGATGCACCTCCGGCCGCAGGCCGTTGAAGATCGGAAATCGCAGCGTGCCGTCGGGCGACCATTCCGAGTAGCGCACGCTGACGACCAGCTCCGGTCGTACCCAGCGCACCGGCCTCGTCATGATCGGTGGGGGGTCGAGGGGCGAGGTGTCGGTGGCAAGGTCGGCCAGCATTTCTCGTATCGACATCATCGCGGGCTCGTCGTACCCGCCCCCGACCGTCCCGCACGGCAGCAGCCGGCCGTCCTCGTGGTAGCCGACGAGCAGGGCCTCGAAGGGTTTCTCACCCGTCCAGCCGATGACGACGAAGTCGTCGGACTTCACGGCTTTGACCTTCAGCCAGAAGGGACTGCGCTGCCCAGGCACGTATGGGCTCTGGATGTGCTTCGCAACCACACCCTCGAGCCCGCGCTCGAGGCACGCTTCGAACAATTCGACGCCGTCCTCCTCGATGTGGTCGGGGACGAAGATGTGGCCGCCGGCCTCGACCGCCTTGCGAAGACGTGCTCGTCTCCGTGCGAGCGGCTGGCGCAGCAGCGGCTTCTCATCGAGATACAGCGCATCGAACGCGAGGTACGCGACCGGAATCTCGTCTTTGCGAGCGGCGCCGCCGGCAAGACGCCTGCGCAGGCGGGTGTAATCGGGACGCCCATCCGGATCGGTGGCCACGAGCTCGCCGTCGATCACGCTGCCGGGGGGGACGCGAGCCGCGGCCGCCGTCACCTCGGGGAGGTCGGCGGTCACATCGTTGAGGCCGCGATCCTGGAGATGGACCTTGCCTTCGGGGTCGCGAAAGAGCATGCATCGGAGCCCGTCCCACTTGACCTCGAAGAGATACTCGGGGGAGCTGAACGGAGCCTCGGCCGAGGCCGCTTGCATCGGGCGCAGCTCGGCGGGAAAGCTCTCGAGCTCGATCTGGAGCTGGTTCGAGTCCACGGCTCCAGATTAGCCTCGGTCGTCAGGAAGCTTTGCGGCGCGCCTTCTTCGCTTCTGGGGCTGCCCTCTCGCGCGCGGCGCGTGATTTCTTGGCGGCGTCGACCGATGCCCTCAGAGCCTCCATCAAGTCCATGACCTTCGCGGTCTGCGGAACCGCCGGCGCCTCGATGACCTCGCCGTCGATCTTGGCCTGGACCACTCTCATCACCGCCTCGCGGTACTCGTCCTTGTAGCGGGCGGGGTCGAACGAGTCGGCGAGACTCTCGATGAGCGCCTTGGCCATCTCGAGCTCCTTGGGGTTGATCTTGACATCGCCTTCGAGGCCCTTGAGCCCCTCCGCCGAGCGGATCTCGTCGGGCCAGTGGAGCGTGTTCATCAGGAGCACGTCGCCAGTCGCGTGCAGAGCGGCGAGACGCTCGCGATCGCGCAGCGCGATCTTCGCCACCGCCATTCTGCCGGTCGCTTCGAGCGCCTTCCGCAGGAGGTGGTAGGGCTTCTTGCCCAGCTCCTCTGGTTCTATGTAGTAAGCGCTGTTGTAGTAGAGGCCGGGCTCGATGTCATCGCTCGGAACGAATTCGTGGATGTCGATGCTGTGCGCGGTCGCCAGCGGCACGTTGTCGAGATCCTTCTCGTTGATGATGACGTAGCGGTCCTTGCCGACCTCGAAGCCTTTGAGGATCTCGCCGTACGCGACCTCGTGCTCGCCCTCTGGACACCAGCGCTTGTAGCTGATCGGCGAGCGATGTTCCGGGCACAGCTGCCGGAACGAGACCTTGGCAGTCGATTCGGTGGCGTTGTAGAGGCGGATGGGGATCGACACCATCCCAAACGAGACGACTCCTTTCCACATCGATCGGGGCATGGCGTCGAAGTTTACCTCCTTATCCGTCTCTGCTGGCTACTTTTCGTAGGTAGCTTGGATCCAGCCGCCAAGCACCTCATTGAAGGTTTGAGGGTCCTCGAGGTACGAGAGATGGCCCGTTGAGTGCAGAACCTCGAGGCGGGCGGCCGGCATCTCTCGGGCCGCCTGCTGCGCGTACCTCAATGGGAAATAGTCTCGCTCGCCCCACACGAGCAGCGTTGGGGACGAGATCTCGTGCATGCGTCCCCACACCTTGTAGCCCGGCTCGGCCTCGTGAATCGCCACGCTGCGATAGACCTCGAATTGAAACCTTCCCGCCCCCGGCCGGCTCGCGGTCTCCAGCGCGTAGTCGAGCGCCAGCTGGCCGTGCGGGATGCGATATGGGTCGACGGCGAGCCGCCGGATCGTCCACTCCATCCGCCGTCGGGTCGGCCGGGCGCCCGCGGCCAGCCCGAGCAGGCCGCCGAGCACCGGATGGCGGGTGGCCATCACGAAGCCCGGCGGTCTGGGCCCCACGCCGCCGGCGTCGACGAGGACCAGGCCGGCGACACTTGGTCGCAAGCGCGCGAAGTGCAGCAGCGCCATGTACCCGCCGAGCGAATGGCCCACGAGCAGCGGCCAGTCGAACCGGTCCAGGAATTCGGCGAGCCATTCGAGCATTCGCTCCATCGTCCCGGGGCTTGGCCACGCTGGAATCGACGTCTCGCCGTGGCCGGGCATGTCGACCGCCACGACATGTCGTCGCGCTGCCAGCGCCGGCAGCGTCGGGTACCAGAGCGCGGCCGAGCCGCCCGAACCGTGCAGCAGCACGGCATGCGGCGAATCGGCTTGCCCGGCCGTGACCCAGTGCGTGCGCAGGCCCGCCACCTCGGCCTCGTGATGCTCGACCTCGACGCCGGCGGCGCGATAGAGAGCATCCCCGGCGGCCCGCAGCCGCGACGTGGCCGGCGATGCCTCAGGCGCCAATGTCCCGCCGCTCCATCACGATTGCGGAAGCGATCACCCCGACCACCACGATGACCAGCATGATCGCCAAACCAGTTTGGTCCAGACCGGACGTGAGCGGCTGGCCGAACAGTTTGAATGCAGATAGGTCTTGTGCCCACGCCGGGAGCTTGAAGATGGGTCCGAGCTGGACGGTGAGGTAGCTTGCAAAGGCAAACGCACCGAGGATGCCGACGGTCGCGCGGGGGATCCTCGAGGCGAGGAGGGCGCCGACCGTTCCGAACACGAGCGTGAACGGCACCAGCATCAGCGAGGCCTCGGCGAGGCGTCGGTTGTTCAGGTCGATCGACTGGGAGTGGGCTTCGAGCCCGACGCCTACGCCGCTCGCCGCGGCGATGACCAGCGCCCCCAGCGTGAGCGCGATCAGGCGCTCGACGACCACACGAGGGCGGGATACCGGGGTGCTGAGGAGGAGCTCCAGTCGACCATCCGAATCCTCCGCGGTCCAGCGTGCGACCTGTGTGATCGCGAAGCCCGCCATGAGCAGTTGCGCGAATCCGAACCAGATGAAGCCCAAGAACGACGCGTAAATGTTGCCGTTCACAAAGATGGCGAAGTAGGGAGCGAGCTCCGGGATGGCAAGGAGAGGCTTGACGATCGCCTTGGTGAGCAGGACGAAGACGGCCCCCAATGCCGAGAGGCCTACGGTCCAGACCAGAAGGCTGAACCGACGCTCATACAGGTCGCGCACGACGGGAACGCGCCAGACGGGCGATCTCGACATCTCGTAGCTGGGGCGCCGAGCAGTGGTGGGCAGGCCGATCAGCGGCGACCCGACGTCGCGATAACGGAATGCGAACGCCGCCAGCGAAGCGGCTGCGACGGCGATGCCGAGCAACAGCAGTGTGGCCGGCACGTCGAGGGTTCCTCCAGGCGCCAGGGGAGAGCTCTGGTCGTAGTAGTGAAAAGGCGACAGCCACCGCCAGCGCACCAGCTCGTCGAACGTCCGGCTGAGGCTGTTGATCAGGAAGAGGGCGAGAAAAAGCATCCCGGCAAAAGCGGTCGTGTTGCGTGCGCTCGTGAATTGCGCGACGAGCAGTGTCAGCGAGTAGCAGCAGACGCCGAGCGCCGCGAGCGCCGCGGCCGCCTCCAGCGCCGTCACCGGGCTGAATGTCTCGCCACCGCTCGCGACACCCACCAGCAGACCCGCGCTCGCCGCCAGGGCTGCGACGATGGCGGCGGTCGCGAAGGCGGCGAATCGAGCCGCGATCATCCGGGGTCTCGAAAGCCCGCTCGCCAGGAGCGCCTGGACGATGCCCCGCTCCTCGTCGCCGCGCACCGCGCCGCTGGCGGCGGCTAGGCCCCAGATCGCAAACACGATTGCGAAGAATCCAAACGCGCGCCACTGGACGTAGCCACCGACGGTGTCGGGGCGGGTCGGGAGTTGGATGATCACCGAGAACTGCGCGGCGAGGACCGATATCGAGCGCCCGAAGGCCTGGCGCTCGGCCTGGGTGCGACCAGCGATCTGATAGAAGCCGACTGACTGGAGGAGCGTAACGAGGAACGCGACGGCCCCGAAGCCCGCGACTCCCCATCGGCCCAGGCGTAGGGCCAGGAGGTACGCGGCCATTACGGGGTCATGGCTTTCGCCGGTGCGGTTTCCCTGTAGTACTCGAGGAATATCTCCTCGAGGCTGGGCTCGTGGCTGACCAGGTTGGTCACGGTCGAGCCGCGGAGGGCGTCGAGCAGTGGCTCGAAGCTGCCTTTGACGATGCACCTGACCGTGTCGGCGGCGGCGACCACGTCTTCGACTCCGGCTGCGGAGCGGATCGCCTTGACGGGCACCTCGGTTCCGGGTGCGAACTCGAGCTCCACATGGTGGAAGCGGATGGCGTGCAGCTCGTCCAGGTCCGCGATCGTCACCAACCTGCCCGCGCGGATGATCCCGACCCGATCGCACATGCGCTCGACCTCGGAGAGGATGTGAGAGGAGAGGAAGACAGTCGATCCGCCCTCACGCGCTTCGGACAGGAGGGCGAAGAATTCCTGCTGGTTCAAAGGATCCAGCCCGCTGGTCGGCTCGTCGAGGATCAACAGCTGCGGTTGATGCATGAAGGCGAGCACGATGGCCAGCTTCTGTTTGTTGCCGCTCGAGTATTCGCGGAAGCGGCGGCTGAGGTCGAGGTTGAATCGTTCCGCAAGTGTGCGCACGCGCTTGAGGTCGGCGCCGCCCCTCAGCGCGCCAAGGTAGGCCACCACTTCTGAGCCGCGCAGGCTGCCGAACTGCGGCATCTCTCCGGGGATGTAACCGACCTTGCGCTTGACCGCGACGTAGTCGTGGACGCAGTCGAGCCCGAAGATCTGCGCCGCACCCGCCGTGGGCCTGATGAGCCCCATCAAGCAGCGGATGGTCGTGCTCTTGCCGGCGCCGTTCGGGCCGAGGAAGCCGAAAACCTCCCGCTGTTCGACGTGAAGGTCGAGGTCGAACAGGCCCCGACCGAGGCCGTAGTTCTTCGACAGCTTCGAAGTGCGAATCGCCGCGACGTCCATCGTGGCTGCATATTAGTGAGCCATGAGGCTTGGTGACCTCGAGCTTTACATCCTCATCGCCGGGCGGTGGAAGGCCGATGGCGGGCTGATGTTCGGTGTCGTCCCCAAGGTTCTGTGGGAAAAGCTGAAGCCGGCCGACGGCAACAACATGATCGACTGCGCGTGTGTGGGTTTGATTGCGCGTGTGAACGGACGGGTGATCGTGTGCGAAACCGGCATCGGCACCAAGCTGAGCGAGAAGCGCGCGCGACAGGTCGTCTTGCGTGAGCCGGAAGGACTGCTGCACTCGCTGAAGAAGGTTGGTATCCGACCCGATGAGGTCGACGCGGTGATCACGACTCACCTGCACTGGGACCACGCGGGCGGACTCACCCGGCTCGAGGGCGGCTGCCTGGAGCTCACGTTTCCGAAGGCGCGCCATTTCATCCAGCGCAGCGAGTGGGACTTCGCGCTGCATCCGGATGTGCGCAGCCAGTCCGGATATGTCACCGACGACTTCACTCCTTTGGAGGAAGGGAACCACCTGGTCGAGTTCTTGGATGGGGATGCGGAGGTTCTGCCTGGGGTCCACGTGCGTCACGTCGGCGGCCACACGCCGGGCAGCCAGGTCATCGTTCTGCGCTCGGGCGAGCTGGCGTGCGCGGTGACCGGCGACCTCGTCTGCCAGACGCCGCACCTGCGCGTGCCGTGGACGATGTCGGCCGACCTCGAGCCGCTGCGGGTGCTGGAGGAGAAGGCGCGGCTGTTCGACGAGGCGCAGAAGCATCGCTGGCTCTTGGTGCTGAGCCATGAGCCGGACCAGCCCGCGGGGTACCTCGAAGAGGACGGTCGCTGGCGTCCGGAGCCGCGCCTGTCCTAGCTGGAAAGGAGTGGGGGCTGTCGGGGCATCGCCGGTCCTTTCGACCGCTACTGCGGCTTCTGCGGCCACGAGCTCGTGCGCGGCCTGGACCGACCGATCTGGTGGCGGCTGTGGCTGCTGGCTGCGCTCGTGCCTCTGGCGGCGGCGCTGACAGGCGGCATCTGGTGGGCGTCTACGCACCCGGTCAAGTAGCCCAGCCGAGGGAGTCCCGCGGCGGCAAGGGACTGGGAAGGGGGAGTGGGGGTCGGGCCTGTAGGGAAATTCGCCTCCCCACGCAGTGGGGAGGTCGGCGCGAAGCGCCGGGTGGGGAGACACGAGCTCGGAAAAAGAGCTGGGAAAAGGGAGTGTGCAGTGGGCCTCGAGGCATAGCTCGCCTCCCCGCCACGCGGGGAGGTCGGCCTGCTCGCGAAGCGAGCACGCCGGGTGGGGAGACACGAGTTCGCACAATGCTGGGAAGAGGGAGTCGAGGGTGCAGCACGGAGGCAAATTGTGCGTCGCCTTGTGGGGTCGTGAAGTTCGCAAATTAATATCTCGCAAAACGCTTGACACCGAACATAGTTTCGATACAATACGAACACCTGACCATGCACTTGACTCAGGGAGCAAGTGTCAGATGACTCAGGGTCCGGCTATCCACGAGATTCGTGCGCGGCGGCCCAGACGTGGCTTTCCGGTCCGTCCCACGATGCTGTCGTAAGGGAGTGGGTCGACCCGCA
>DASWGF010000103.1:0-1722 GCA_036393875.1 Candidatus Dormiibacterota bacterium | reverse complement strand
CGAGGACGCCGCCCGTGTCCAGGTCGTCGTCATGGACAAAACGGGAACGCTGACCAAGGGCGAGCCCGAGGTCACCGAGCTCCATGTGGATCGCATATCAGAGAACGACGTGTTGGCACTGGCGGCCGCCGTCGAGCGGGATTCCGAGCACCCGCTGGCCGAAGCGATCGTTCGCCGCGCGGCGCAGGCGGGTGCAGTCCAGCTTGCAGCGACTGATTTTGAGAACGTGCCCGGACACGGTGCCGTGGCCACAGTCGACGGCCATCACGTGGCTGTAGGAAATGCGAGGTTGCTGGCGCGCGAGAACATCAGCCTCAACGGCTTGGCAACCGAGCGCGACAAGTTGACTGCGGAGGGACGAACCGTTGTCGTCGTTGCGGTAGACGGTCGCGTTGCGGCAGTGATCGGGATCAGCGACGCTCCGCGTCGGTCGGCGAAAAGGGCCGTCGAGGCTCTCCAGCGGGACGGCATCGATGTCGTGATGCTCACAGGCGACAACCGCGCCACCGCCGAGCGCATCGCCCGCGAGCTCGGCATCCGCGAGGTGCTGGCCGAAGTACTTCCGGCCGATAAGGCAAGCAAGATCGCTGAGCTGCAGCGAGCCGGAAAGAGGGTGGCGATGGTCGGCGACGGCGTAAACGACGCGCCGGCGCTCGCCCAGGCGGACCTCGGAATCGCGATCGGTGCTGGTACTGACGTGGCGATCGAGACCGCCGACATTGTGCTCATGCGCTCAGATCCGTTCGACGTCGCCACCGCTATCACGATTGGGCGAGCGACGCTTCGCAAGGAGCGCCAGAACCTGGGTTGGGCGGTGGGCTACAACTCGATCGCGATTCCTATCGCGGCCGGCGTCTTCGAACCCAGCTTTGGACTCGTTCTGCGCCCAGAAATTGCTGCCCTCTCGATGTCGGGCTCAAGTCTGCTGGTCGCAGTCAATGCTCTGCTTCTCAGAGGCCTGAAACTGCCGGCGGCGTAATACTCATCCGACTCCGCTCCAACTAAGCCAGGGATGCCTCACGGTCCTGCCCCGTGCGTCGCCAGACACTACAGCGCGTGGGTGCACAGAAGGTTAGCCAGCGACTTACTGTTGAGGCGGCACCGTTGCATCGAGTCCGCCAAGCCTCGCGCCGTTGCCAGACGTGAAGCAGAGACCGCAATCTGCGGCACGCAACTTGCGGCTTTAGGGATACAGAAGGTGGGCCGAGAGCGGATCTAAGCCGGGTTCTGAATCGGTGAGATAACCCTGCCCGTCCTGAATACGAGACGACACCCAATGACACCTGGCGATTGCGAGCGACTGCGTACTGGATGCGTACTGGTACGCCCGACTTACTGTATCCCTAGCGCTGCCTAACCCTTCTTGGGCTTGGACCATTGCAGAAATTTGACGTGCCAGCGGCAGGGCCACGCTCAACG
Organism: Candidatus Dormiibacterota bacterium; assembly: GCA_036393875.1. Taxonomy (GTDB): domain Bacteria; phylum Chloroflexota; class Dormibacteria; order Dormibacterales; family Dormibacteraceae; genus UBA10449. The sequence continues at coordinate 303 of DASWGF010000103.1, read as the reverse complement.
CAACGGCGGGGGCGGCGAGCAGCTCCACGAGTGGATGGTTCCGCTGGTCGCCTGGGTCAGCAACGGGTTCAGTCCGGTCGTCCCGCTTCTCCCATTCACCGCTTGGAGTGACGAAATCAGGGATCAGGAGAACCGGTGACGATCGCGACAGGTCCGGCCAGGTCGAGGAGGCGCCCGACGGGCGGGAGGTCGTCGGTCACCGGGGCAGCGGGTTCGGGCCGGTCGCCGTGACGAGGCGTTGCGGGACCCAGTCGTCGACGTGGACGAAGCCGTCGAACGAGGCGCCCTCCAGGACGCACACGT
>DASWGF010000102.1:0-6635 GCA_036393875.1 Candidatus Dormiibacterota bacterium | reverse complement strand
CTTCGACTACTACCTCATGCACACGGTCTCGAAGGACATCGTGCGCGAGGCGATGAACAACCTGCTTGCGCGCTGCGACGAGGTGTGGGTGTTCGGCCAGCTGTCGCTGGGCGTGAAGGTTCAGGTGGGCATCGCCAAGCGCATGAACAAGCCGGTGCGCTACTTCGACATCTCCGACCTGCCGGTCGCCGTGATGCCGATCAGCGAAGAAACGGCGCAAGAAGAGTTAAGGGACTAACTCAGCCTGGCTGCGCGCAGCCCGAGGTAGCGCTGCTCCGGAAGGCTGGCGGTCATCCTCGCCGCCCGCAAGTAGGCTTGGCGCGCGGCCACGGGCTCACCCGCCATCTCGAGCAGATGCCCGCGCACCGCATCGAGCCGGTGATTGTGGGCCATGCGTTCATCCTCATCCAGGGTGCCCAATACGGCGAGGCCGGCTCGCGGCCCGTGGACCATGGCGACCGCAACCGCGCGATTCAGCGTGACCACGGGGCCTGGCGACACTCTCTCGAGCACTTCGTAAAGCGCCAGGATCTGCGGCCAATCCGTAGCCTGGGCGTTCGGCGCTTCGTCGTGCACGGCGGCGATCGCCGCCTGGAGCTGGTAGGGACCGACCGGCACCTTCCCGAGGGTGCGGGTCAGAAGCGCCACCCCTTCGGAGATTTGAGCCGCGTTCCAGAGCTCGCGGCGCTGTTCGTCGAGCGGGATCAGCGATCCGTCGCCGTCGGTCCGCGCCGCGCGACGAGCGTCGGTGAGAAGCATCAGGGCCAGGAGCCCGGCCACCTCACCCTGGTCGGGGGTTAGGAGGAGGAGCAAGCGCGTCAGACGGATGGCCTCGGCGGTGAGGTCGGCTCGATGCACCGTGGGGCCTGAGCTAGTCGTGTAGCCCTCATTGAAGATGAGATACAGCACGTGCAGAACGACTCGCAGACGGTCGGCGCGTTCCAGTTCAGGCGGGAGGTCGAATCGCATGCCCGCGCTCTTGATGCTCTGCTTGGCCCGGCTGATGCGCTGGCCCATCGTGGCCTCTGGAACCAGGAATGCGTTCGCGATCTCCGCGGTGGTCAGGCCGCCGACGGCGCGGAGCGTGAGGGCCAGCTGCGAAGGCACGGACAGAGAGGGATGGCAGCACAGGAAGAGCAGGGTGAGAGTGTCGTCGTGCGCCGCGACTCCCTCGGCCGGCAGCTCCAGGGCAGTTGCGGTTTCCTCCCGACGACGGCGGGCGCTTTCGCTGCGCCACGCGTCGACCAGGCGCCGGGAAGCGACGGTCATCAGCCAGGATCGCGCGTTGTCGGGCGCACCTGTCTTGGGCCACTGGAGGGTGGCCGCGAGCAAAGCCTCCTGCATGGCGTCCTCGCAGGCGTCGAACTGCCCGTGCCGCCGCACCAGGGAGCCGAGGACCTGCGGCGCCAGCTCACGCAGCAGGTCCTCGACTTGTGTGTCCGTCCTCAGAACTCCGGCGGCGCGTCCATCACGCGGCGCACCTCGATCGGCACCTTGACGAAGGCGACGATGCGCGAGGCGATCTCGAGCGCGCGCGCCTCGTTTTCGACATCGACGATCCAGTAGCCGACGAGCGATTCCTTGGATTCGGCATACGGCCCATCGGTCGGGACCGTGATGCCGTCCTGGAAACGGACGGTCTTGGCCTGGCTTCCGTCCGCGAGCCCCTCCGCGCTCACCAGCTCGCCCGACTTCTTGAGGTCGTCGTCGAGCTTGCCCATGAACCGGATCATCTCGACCATCCACTCCTTGCCCATGGTTGCCAGCCCAGCCTCCGCGGACCCGAACGTCATGATCATGTACTTCAATTTCGTCACTCCTTTGATTCGGCGCCCCCCGCGGGCGCTCTCACCACAGGGTCGGAGCAGTGGCGCCGTTCTCGACATCCGGTTGGAAAAGATTCAGGAACGGCGCACCTGCGCGGCCGTCACCCGCCTGTACCAGCCTTCAGGATTCGACAGCTCGTCGAGACCAGGCATCGTCCGGGGGCCCTGCCACGCGAGGTTCAAGGCCTTCATCCCGTGCGCGTCGTACACGGCCTTGGCGAAGGCCTCGCCGCGGCGGTACTGCTGCAGCTTGAGGTCGAGGCCGGACAGCTTCCAGATCAACAGCTCGAGCACGCTCTTGCTCGAGCTCCGCACCCTGTAAGCCTCTTCGAGACGCTCGAAGCCGGGCAGCAATTGCTTACCGAGCTCGTTCATGACCAGGTTGCTGTAGCCCTCCACGAGCGACATCGTCCCCTGCATCTGTCGCATCACCTTCCACTGCGCTGGGAGCACGCCGGCAAAAGCGGCGACCCGCGCTGCCGGCGAAGCCTTCCGGCTCGTCGAATCGAGAAGTACCTTGAGCGACTCCTCCATATGCGCCCTCAGCCACGGGTGCGCTGCGAACTGCCAGGCGTGCGTCATCTCGTGGAGGATCAGCCACCGCCTCAGGTCCTCGCCTGGCAGCTCGGCCTTCTGGGCCCATTCCTCGACGTTGGTCTCGACCAGGTAAAGGCCGTCGGCGGCGACTGGCTCCGCACCCAGAAGCTGCGGGTCGTACTGGCCCAGGACCCTTCGACCCAGGAACCCGAGCATGAAGCCGACGTAGCGGTCGATCCCGGCGCGACCGACCTGGACGATCAGCGAGTTCGGGACACGGCCCTGCTCGAGAACCGGGTCGATGACCCGGCGCAGGATGTTGAGGTTGAGATCGAGCCAGCCCTCGCGATCGACCGCCTCAAAGCGAGGCAACTCGACACCGGCCGGCAGCCCGCCCACGAAGTCGAGCATTGGCTTCTCGAGTTTGGCGGCCATCGCGCGGTAGCGCTTTTGGGCTGGGGCCAGCGAGGTGGCGGGAGCCGCCGGCTCCTCCAGGCGCGCACTCGCGGCGTTCCGAACCTCGTCCCAGTCGACCAGCACCGCCGTGCCACCGCGGGGACGGACGGCTTCGGCGACCGCCGCCGTGGCGAGCCCGGCGAGCACGCCGTACACCGCCGCCCTACCTACCCGTCGCCTCACATCTCCAGGGTACGGAAACAGTCGTGGACAAAAGCCCTCGACTACCTTCCAGAATTCGTGGCCAGGGGCGGCCGGGCTTGTCCCGGCCGCGATCAGTCCTTCATCCAGCCTCCCAATCGTGGCCAGGAGTTACTTTGGATTAGACATTCCGCTCGGGAGGGTGTTCAGGGGCGCGAATCCGGCCGCCCGCGCCGATCCGAGGCAAGGCCGACCGCGAGCGGCCGTTGAGCGCCCCGACAAGCGGGAACCTCGCAGGTTCCTGCTTGTGCCTAATAGATATAGGGCCAGCTCCGGTTGCGCTTGAAGACCACCTTGCACGGCTCGCAGCGAAACACGATCTGGAGCTGCCGCCTCCCGATCGCGGCCGCGTCTCGGCCGCAAACAGGACACGATGCCGTCTCGTCCATGAACGGACGAGGAAGGGGGTCCACTTTTATCTCTAACCGCCGTCTTTTCTTGGACATTTGCTCAAACCGTTTTCAAAATCCGTTGCCGGCAACCAACCCGGAACGCCGGGTTGCAACTCAAACGTCGAGTAGCGTCACATCCAGGTTCTTTAACCCCTCCGGTGCCTCAACTCCTGCGGTCTGAAGGCGCTTCAGCAGCGCCAGGATGTAGCGGACCCCGGCGAGGTTGACACGGTGCTCCCTCGTCAGGGTCTGGATGGCCTGCAGCTTCATCACGTCGCGGCGCGAGTAGCGCCGTCGATTGGTGACGGTCCGCTTGGGATGAATCATGTCTAAGTGTTCGTACATCATGAGAGTGCGTGGGTGTGTCTCAAGGATCTCGGACGCCACACTCAGCGTGAATATGGGTTTGTCCAGGTCGATGCCGGCGTCGCGCGGGGATGCCGACGGCGCGACAGAGTCTCGCTGCCTGAGCTTCATGTTCTTCTTGACCGGGCGGATTATATCGTTTGGGCGATTGCTAACCTAACTTTGGGTTACAGGGATGTGTGCAACTTTCCGTGCAATTCTGCGCTCCGATTCTGACCGGGGCAATGTGTTGTTGTTAAGGATTGCCTGCGAAATGTCTTACCGCCTCGCGGGACGGTTCGCTCTTTCGAGCTACATATAGTTACGACCCAGCAATGACAGGGCTCCTGGGGCTTCTGCTGGTGAGCGTCTCGGTCGGCCTGAGCAATTTCGCGGGCGCGATCGGCATCGGCTTGAGCGGCATCGACGCCCGCACCCGGCTTCGGGTCGGCATCGCCTTCGGGCTGTTCGAAGCGCTGATGCCGATCATCGGCCTCCTCCTCGGCCAGGCCGTGGCCGGGCACCTGGGCCACATCGCCAAGTACGTGGGCAGCGCCATCCTGGTCGTGGTCGGCGCGTACACGATCGTGCAGGGTCGGCGGGTGACCGCAGAACCAAGGGCGCCCGCCCGCATCCGGACGCACCGGTTGCTCGTGACGGCGCTGGCTTTGAGCATCGACAACCTGGCCGTCGGATTCGCCCTGGCCGTGTACCAGATCAACATCGTGCTGGCCGCGGCCACGATGGGCGTGATCAGCGTCGCGCTGTCACTGCTCGGACTCGAGCTGGGCAGCAGGCTCGGGAGCCGGGTCGAGGCCTGGAGCGAGGAGCTTGGCGGCGCCGTGCTCATCCTGGTCGGACTGGCGCTCGCCGTCGGGATTCTTGGTTAGAACGGCCGCGGCCTAGGATGATGGGCAGCTTTGACTGAGATCCCGGCGCTCGAAAACGTGTTGGTGGCGTCCATCGGACCGGCGGCCACCATCACGCTCAACCGCCCGGAGCAGCGCAACCCCCTGTCGGTGGGCATGCTGCACGACCTCATTACGGCCATGAAGTGGTGCCACGACAACGATGCGGTCCGGGTCGTGGTGCTGACAGGGGCGGGTGACCGAAGCTTTTCCGCCGGCGCCGACCTCAGCAGCTTCGACGCGAGCATTCCCGAACCCGAGCGGCATCGAGGGCGGCACACATTCGTAGAGCTCTTCCTTCTGATGGCCGAGCTGGGCAAGCCAATCGTGGGCCGGATCAACGGACACGCGCTGGCAGGCGGCTTCGGGCTGGCCGCATCATGCGATCTCCTCGTTGCGGTCGACACCGCCACGTTCGCCACTCCCGAGATCAACGTGGGCGTGTGGCCGATGATGATCCACGCCGTCCTGGCTCGAAACCTTCCCCGCAAGGTCTTGCTCGAGATGGCGATGCTCGGCGAGCGCTGGACGGCGATGCAGATGCACTCGTTCGGGTTTGTGAATCGGGTGGTCCCGCGCGACCAGCTCGACACCGCGGTCGGCGAGATTACGGACAAGCTCGCCAAGAAGTCGGCGGCTGTGATGCGCCTGGGCCGGAACTCCTTCTACCGCTCGCAAGACATGGACTTCGAGCCCGCGCTCGATTACCTGTACGACGAGCTCCTGAAGGTCGCGATGACCGAAGACGCGAAGGAGGGCGTGCTGGCGTTCTTCGAGAAGCGCGAGCCGGATTTCAAGGGTCGTTGAGCAACAAGCGCTACGGGGAGCTCCGCGAGCGAGCGCTCAAAGGCGGCACTCGCTACCTGCCGAAGCTGCGCGAGCAGAAGAAGCTCACTGCGCGTGAGCGGCTCGACCTTCTGCTCGACAAGGACTCGTTTGTCGAGGACGGTCTTTTCGCCAACGTCCTTGCCGAAGAGCTGCCTGCCGACGGCGTCGTCACCGGGCTGGGCATGATCGAGGGCCGTCAGGTGGCGGTGATGGCCAACGACCCTACCGTCAAGGCGGGAAGCTGGGGTGCGCGGACGGTCGAGAAAATCGTGCGCATTCAGGAGACCGCGCAGCGGATCCGCGTTCCGTTGTTCTATCTCGTCGACTCGGCCGGGGCGCGCATCACCGACCAGATCGACATGTTCCCTGGACGCCGGCACGCGGGACGGATCTTCTTCAACGAGGTCCAGCTTTCCGGCCAGGTTCCGCAGATCTGCCTGCTCCTCGGCCCGTCGGCGGCCGGCGGCGCGTACATTCCGGCGTTTTGCGATGTGGTGGTGATGGTCGAGGGCAATGCCTCCATGTACCTGGGCTCGCCGCGAATGGTCGAGGTGGTCGTCGGCGAGAAGGTCAGCCTCGAGGAGCTTGGGGGCGCGCGCATGCACTGCACCGAAAGCGGATGCGGTGACGCGCTGGTAGCGGACGACAAGGAAGCCATCGACTTCGCGCGGGCGTACTTCGCCTACATGCCGCAGCGCGCCGGCGAAAAGCCCGCGACCTGCCCGGCAAGGCCGCCCAAATCCGGCTCGAAGCCCATCGCCGACCTCATCCCGGACGAGGCGAACAAGGGCTATGACATGCGCAAGGTAATCGAGGCCCTGATCGACGAGGACAGCTGGCTGGAGATCAAAAAGCTCTTCGCCAAGGAGCTGCTGACGGGGTTCGCGAGACTGGACGGGATGGCCGTCGGCATCGTCGCCAACCAGCCGATGCAGAAGGGCGGGGTGCTCTTCAACGATTCGGCGGACAAGGCGGCCCGTTTCATCTGGCTGTGTGACGCCTTCGAGATCCCGCTCCTGTTCCTGGCCGACGTGCCCGGCTTCATGATCGGCACCGACGTCGAACGCCGAGGCATCATCCGCCACGGCGCCAAGATGATCAGCGCCGTCTCAGAGGCTACGGTCCCGAAGATCTCCGTGATC
>DASWGF010000101.1:0-1561 GCA_036393875.1 Candidatus Dormiibacterota bacterium | reverse complement strand
CTGGTTTTCTTCATCGACTCCTCGAAGGTGGCCGATCTCACAGACACCCCGCCGGCAGCCTCGCCCGACGGTTGGTTGGCGGACCTGCTCACCGTCGGCAGTGACTCCGGACCGGTCACGGTGACGGTGACCCAATTCGAGGAGAGGGACGTATCGCGGAGCCGACCCTGATCCAGAACCAGGGCGCCAAGAGGGGGGAAGCCCCCGTTGCTGGGGGCCTCCCCAGGGTAGGGGCAGGCCAGTGGGGGCCTGCTATCGCCGATACCAGCGCGAGTTACGGCGGCGGCCTTATTCGCCCAGCTTGCAGATGAACCGGATCACGGCCTCGATGCCTCGGTGGTAGTTGTCGACCACCAGCCGCTCGTTGGGTGAGTGCGCGGCGGTGTCGGCCTGAGGGATGCCGCTGATGAGCAGCGGCGCCCCCACCGCCTCCTGGAAGTCGACCGTGACCGGGATCGAGCCGCCCACGCGAATCAGGGCGGTCTCCTTGCCGAAGACGTCGAGGTAGGCCGCCCGGAGCGCCTTGGCCGCCGGGTTGTCCACGGCGCACGTCACCGGCGGCGCGATTCCAAGCACATCCACCTTGATCTCGACCCCAGGCGTCGTGAGCGACTGAATCTGCCTCTCGATCGCCTTGCGGATCGCGTCCGGGTCCTGGTCGGGCACGAGCCTGAGGCTCACCTTGGCGGATGCGCGTGCGGGAATGACCGTCTTCTTTCCCTCACCCGTGAACCCGCCGACGATGCCATTGGCATCCAGGGTCGGGCGGCTGCCCGTGCGCTCGAAGGCCAGGAAGCCAGGCTCGCCCTCGAGGGCCCGGGCGCCCGAAGCCTTGAGGATCGCATCGATGTAACGCTTTTCCTTCCGCTTCCAGACCGCGAGCTCTTCCGGGCTGGGCGGTTTGACCTGGTCGTAGAAGCCCGGCACCGTGATGTGCCCGTCCCGGTCCTTGAGCTCGCCGATGATGCGCGCGAGCGTGTTGATCGGGTTCGGCGCGACGCCACCGAACGTCCCGGAATGGAGGTCGACGGCGGGGCCCTGGGCGTGCAGCTCGAGGTAGAGGAGACCGCGCAGCGCAGTCGCCAGCGTCGGGCTGTCTTCCTCGTCGAAGCTGCCGTCCCAAACCAGCACCGCGTCGGTCTTGAGCTTCGCGCCGTTCGCGCGCAGGTATCGCGGGAGGGACTCGCCGGTGATCTCTTCCTCGCCTTCGAACAGAAATCGCAGGTTGATCGGCGGGCCACCCGCGGCGACGAGGTGCTCGACCGCCTTCAGCGTCGCCATGTGGTTGCCCTTGTTGTCGGCGCAGCCTCGAGCGTAGATGCGGCCGTCGCGGATCTCCGGCTCGAAGGGCGGCGACTGCCATTCGTCGAGGGGATCAGGTGGCTGCACGTCGTAGTGGCCGTAGATCGTGAGATGCGGCTTGCCCGGCTGGCCGTTCCAGTCGGCGACCACCACCGGCAGGCCGTCCTTGATGACATCGATGAGCTGGGTTTTGAAACCGATCCGCTCCAGACGCGCCTTCAGCCACTCGGCGTTGCGAAGGCAGTCCTGGCGCCGTTCG
>DASWGF010000100.1:0-6228 GCA_036393875.1 Candidatus Dormiibacterota bacterium | reverse complement strand
GCGCCGTCAACAGGCTCATCCTCGCCGCGGCCAGGGCCGGCCAGCTCAGGTCTGCACACGACTGCGCGGACGGAGGCATGCTCGTGGCCCTCGCGGAGTCCTGCTTGCTGGGCGGCATGGGCGTGCGCTGTCCGGCGCTGCACCCGGAGGCGCCCCTCCGCCTCGATGCCGCGTTTTTCGGCGAGACGCCCGGGCGCTTCATCGTCAGCGTGGGGTCGCGCGCAATGCCTGAGCTCCAGACCCTGGCGCGTCGCCATCACGTCGAGATCTCGCTGCTCGGAATTTCTGGAGGAGATACCGTCGAGTTCGAAGGCCAGTTCCGGCTGTCGCTCGACCAGATCCGACAGGCATGGGAAACGGGGTTGCACCACTAGCCGTGTGTGGGGTTTTCGGGATCTGCGCGGCCCGGGGGGTCGATGTCGCGAATATCACCTACTTCGGGATGTTCGCGCTACAGCATCGCGGCCAGGAGTCGGCCGGCATCGCGGTCTCCGACGGCCATTCGGTGCGAGTCCATCGCGACATGGGCCTGGTCGCCCAGGTGTTCACGCCCGCGATCGTCAAGGGCATGGGCGAGGGCTCCATCATCGCGCTGGGCCACACGCGGTACTCGACCACGGGTTCGAGCCGGGCGGAGAATGCGCACCCGCTTCCCTTTCACCACCCCCAGCTCGGGCCCGGCGCCATCGCGCACAACGGGAACCTTCTCAATGCAGAAGCCCTGCGCCGACAGCTCGAAGAGGATGGGGTGACGTTCGACAGCGGCCTGGACACCGAGGTCATGGCCCGCCTGATCGAGCACACGCACGGGCGCACGTGGGAAGAGGTGATCCGCAAGACCTTCGCCCGAGTGGTCGGTGCCTATTCGTGCGGGATCATCACGCCCACACAGCTCATCGCCCTACGCGATCCGTACGGTTTCCGGCCTCTGTGCATCGGCTTCATCCCGCTGCCCGGCCAGCCCGCGCATGTCGTAGCGTCGGAAACGTGCGCGCTCGACACCGTCAACGCCACATTCGTGCGCGAGGTGCAGCCGGGCGAGATGGTGGTGATGGACGAGCACGGCGTCCACAACCTCACGTTCCAGACCTCGAGCAAGCACGCGATGTGCGTCTTCGAGTTCATCTACTTCGCTCGGCCTGATTCCATCCTCAAGAACTGCGAGCTGGAGGAGGCGCGCATCCGGATGGGCCACGAACTGGCCAAGGAGGCGCCTGTCGAAGCGGACATGGTGATCGCGTTTCCAGACTCGGGAACGCCGGCGGCCATCGGGTACGCCGAGGCTGCCGGCATCCCGTTTCGCGAAGCGCTGATGAAGAGCCGCTACATCAATCGCACGTTCATCCAGCCCGACCAGTCACTGCGCGAGGCGGGCGTCATGCTGAAGCTCAATGCCCTGCCCCGATCGATCAAGGGCAAGCGCGTGATCGCGGTCGACGACTCCATCGTTCGTGGGACGACGTCACGCAAGATCATCGAGCGGTTGCGAGCGGCAGGTGCGAGCGAGATCCACATGCGCATCTCGAGCCCTCCGATGCGCTTTCCATGCTTCATGGGAGTCGACATCGGCTCGACCAAGGAATTGATCGCCGCCGGCCGCACCGTCGACCAGGTGCGGGGGCACATCGGTGCGGACAGCCTGGCGTACCTGTCGATTCCAGGCCTGATGAGGGCGATCGGTCGCGGCACGTCCGAGCAGTTCTGCCGCGCGTGCTTCGACGGCTCGTATCCCGTGCCGGTCCCGCAGCAGCTGACGATGGACAAGATGCAGTTCGAGACGACCTTTATCCCGGACCCCGTTCTGCTCCACCCCAAGTCCTGATGTTTGGCGAAGGGCTGTCGTACGCCGCCGCCGGCGTCGACATAGAGGCATACGAGCGGGTGCTGGAAAAGGTCAGGCCGCTGATCGAGGCCACCCACGGCGCTGAGGTGTCGCGGGGGGTCGGTCCATTCGCCGGTCTCTTTGCCCTCTCCGGCGGTGGGCACCTGGCCGCCAGCGCCGACGGCGTCGGGACCAAGATCAAGGTAGCGATCGCCGCCTCCTCTCATAGAGGCATCGGGACCGACCTCGTCAACCATTGCGTGAACGACATCGCGACCGCTGGCGCCCGGCCGCTGTTCTTCCTCGACTACTTCGCCACCGGCAAGCTCGACCCGGCGGTCTTCACGCAGGTCATCGAAGGCGTCACCCTGGCATGCCGCGAGGCCGGCTGCGCCTTGCTGGGCGGCGAGACCGCCGAGATGCCCGGCGTGTACGCGCTCGGGGACTACGACCTGGCCGGCTTCATCGTGGGCATGGTCGAGCCTGGGCTCATGCGAGACCCGAAGCAAATCCGCGCCGGCGACCTCCTGGTCGGCCTGCCTTCGAGCGGCCTCCACACGAACGGCTTCTCGCTGGTCCGCAAGGTCTTCGAAGGCGTGCCGCTCAGCCGCACGTTTCCCGAGCTCGGCCGGCCGCTGGGCGAAGAGTTGCTCGAACCCCACCGGTCCTACCTCCTGGAGCTGGGTTCGATCGCCTGGAAGGGGGCCGCGCACATCACCGGCGGCGGCGTCCTGGGCAACCTGCCGCGGTGTCTGCCCGCAGGGCTGGGCGCGCGCCTGGGACGGCGGTCGTGGGAGGAGCCGCCGATCTTCGGCCTGATGCAGAAGCGTGGCCGGATCTCGGACGACGAGATGTTCGGCACGTTCAACATGGGCTTGGGCATGATCCTTGTCGTCGATCGAGAAGAGGTTCCGCGCAGCGCGCAGGTGGTCGGCGAGGTGGTCACGCACACAGGCGGTGAATGCGTGGTGATCAGCTGAGACTCGGTGTCGTCGTCTCTGGGCAGGGAACCAACCTGCGCAACCTGATCGACCGCGGATTCGACGTCGCGGCGGTGGCCACGAACCGGCCGTCGTGCGGTGGGGCCGAATTGGCGCGCAGGCGAAAGATCCCGTTGGGAGAGCTCTCGGTCAAGCGCTTCTCGTCCGAAGAGGAACGCGACGCGGCCATGCGTGACTTCTTCAGGGCGCACCGCGTCGAGCTGGTGGTCGACGCGGGCTATGACCGCATCCACACCCGACCCTTCCTGGAAGCATTCCAGGGCCGCATCCTGAACGTCCATCCCTCGCTGCTGCCCGAGTTCGGCGGCGGGATGGATGCGGTCGAGCAGGCGCTGCGGGGCGGGGCGATCATGACCGGGGCGACGGTTCACCTTGTGACCGAGGACCTGGATGCCGGGCCGATCCTCGCTCAGGAGGCCGTGCCGGTCTTGAATGGCGATACCGTGGAGACTCTTCGCCGGCGGATCCACGAGGCGGAGTACCGGATTCTTCCCATGGCCATCCGTTTGCTGGAGGCGAGACTTGCCGAGAGCCCTGCTGTCGGTCAGTGACAAGAGCGGGCTGACCGGGTTCGCGCGCGGCCTTCAACGCCTCGGGTTCGAGCTCTATGCAACGGGCAACACGCTGAGCGCGATCCTCGAGGCGGCGATCGACGCACATCCGATCACCGACCTGACCGGATTTCCGGAGATGATGGACGGCCGCGTCAAAACGCTGCACCCCGGCGTCCACGCGGGCATCCTGGCGCGGCGCGACAAGCCGGCTCACATGGAGGCGCTCGCGGGCCTCGGGCTCAAAAGGATCGACCTGGTCTGCTGCAACCTCTACCCGTTCGTGGAAACGGTCAGCAAGCAGTCGGTTTCGTTCGAGGACGCGGTGGAGCAGATCGACATCGGCGGCCCGGCGATGATCCGCGCCGCTGCCAAGAACCACGATGCGGTCGTGGTGGTCGTGAGGCCCGAGCGATACACGGAGCTGCTCGCGGCGCTCCAGGACGGCGGCCCCGACCTGGCGATGCGTCGCCGGCTGGCCGCCGAGGCTTATGCCCACACTGCCGCCTACGACTCCTGGATCGCGGCGTACCTTCGCTCGTCGGGGGATTCCGGTTTTCCTCCGGAGCTGTCGCTCGCCGGCCAGCTCGTGGAGGCGCTGAAGTACGGGGAGAACGACCACCAGCGCGCGGCCTTCTACAGGTTTGGCCCCGACCCCGGCGGGCTCGGAGGCGCCAAGCAGCTTCAGGGCAAGGAGGCCGGCTTCAACAACCTTCAGGATGCGGACGCGGCATTCAAGCTGGTCAGCGATTACGAGCGGCCGGCGGCAGCCATCATCAAACACATGAACCCGTGCGGCCTGGCCGTCGCCGAGGACATTGCCACCGCGTACCGGATGGCCTACGAATGCGACAAGGTGTCGGCATTTGGCGGGGTGGTCGCCGTCAACCGGCCGCTCGATCGCTCGACCGCGGAGCTGATCGTCCAGATCGTCACGCACGTGGTGATCGCGCCTGCCGTTCTCGAGGAGGCCACAGAGGTCCTCGCGCGCCGCAAGGGGATGGTCGTGCTGGCCGCGCAGGCGCCCCGGCGCGGGCTGTTCGACTATGACGTGCGCACGGTGGCGGGGGGCTTCTTGGTGCAGGACTGGGATCGCGCCGCCTTCGACCGCTCCTCATGCGTGGTCGTCACCAAACGGCAGCCCACCGAGAAGGAGTGGGAGCAGCTCGGACTCGCTTGGACGGCGGTGAAACACGTGAAGTCCAATGCGATCGTTCTTTTCAATGAATGCGCCGCGGTCGGGATTGGTGCCGGGCAGATGTCCCGCGTGGAGGCGGCACAGATCGCGATCTACCGTGCAGGCGATCGCGCGAAGGGCTCGGTGATGGCGTCAGACGCCTTCTTCCCGTTTCCAGACGGACTGGAGGTCGGGATCCACGCCGGCGTCACGGCCGCCATCCAGCCAGGCGGCTCCGTGAAGGATGACGAGGTGATCGCCGTGGCCGACGCGGCCGGGATCGCGATGGTGGTCACCGGCCGGCGCCACTTCAAACACTGATGAGCCGGCAATTCGGCGAGGAAGGACGCAGGCTTTCATATGGCTCCTACCTCCGGTTGCTCGAGCTCCTGCAATTGCAGACTGGCCTCAGCGAGGAGCACGACGAACTCCTTTTCATCGTCGCCCACCAGGCTTACGAGCTGTGGTTCAAGGTCGTACTCCACGAGCTGACAGGCGCGCGATCTCGGATCGAGGCTGACGACATCTTCTACGCCCGCCATCTGTTGCGCCGTGTGTACGTCATCGAGAAATTGCTGGTCGAGCAGATCGAGGTCCTCGAGACGATGTCGCCGCAGGACTTTCTCGCCTTCCGCTCGCAGCTCGCTCCTGCGAGCGGCTTTCAGTCGGTGCAGTTCCGCGAGATCGAGTTCTTGTCAGGGGTGAAGGAGCCGGGGTACCTGGCGCGAGTGGAAGCTACCCCAGACGAGATGAACCGCCTGCGCAAACGGCTGGAGGAGCCGTCCCTTGCGGACGCGTTCCGAGCGCTCGTCAAGCGAAGGGGCTCGCCGCGGCTGCGCGACATCTATATGGATCGCGAGCGTCACGCTGACCTCTTCGACCTGTGCGAGGCGCTGCTCGACCACGACGAAACCTTCGCGCTCTGGCGCGCGCGGCACGTGCTCATGGTCGAGCGGCAGATCGGCGGCAAACCCGGGACGGGCGGGAGCAGCGGCGCCGAATACCTGAGGTCGACCCTCGGCAAGCGCTTCTTCCCCGAACTGTGGGAGGTACGGTCAGAGCTGTGAGGGCTGGGTTTGCCGGTGAGCGGCCGGAGCACCACATGAAGAAGGCGCCGGCGGAGCACCCGCGCGTGACCTGCGGAACCTGCCGGATGTTCGACGGCACGGCCTGGTGCCGCCACTGGAACTTCCACACGACATCGGAATCACCGCCGTGTCGCTTCTACAAGAAGAAGGTGGGCGTCGCGGGCCACCTCCTCGCCTGACTCAGGCCGCCTGGGCGTCATCCGCGGCCGCCGGCTCGGACTGGACGAGAGGTCGCTGCACGCGGACCCTTGCAGGTGAGCGGAGCGCCACGATCACGATGACCAGCGCGGTCGCCACGCACGCCGCCGCGATCGCGAACCCCAGCTGATATCCAGCGGCCAGTGCGCCCACCACGGATTGGCCTTGAGTCATCAGCGTCCGGCTGTAGTCAGTGGAGATCGTGCCCAGCGCTGCCAATCCGAGCGCCGCGCCGACCTGCATGGTGACATTGGCCACGCCGGAGGCAACGCCGGCATCGGCCATGGGGACCTCGGCCATCATGATCGTCATGAGCGGCATGAACGACATGCCGGCTCCGATCCCGAACAGGAGATAGCCTCCGAAAATGCCGGGGAAGTAGCCGGTGTTC
>DASWGF010000099.1:0-30993 GCA_036393875.1 Candidatus Dormiibacterota bacterium | reverse complement strand
GCTGAAGTGGACGGCCCCCTGATAGGTCGCGACCGGGTTGCCCTGGGAGTTGGCGGCCGTGACACTCACGGTGAAGGACTGCCCGGCGGTCGTGCTCGCCGGAGCCGACATGGTGAGTTTCTGGACGATCGGCGCGCCGTTGATCAAGGCGTTCACGACGTTCGCGGTCGTCTGCTGGATCCTTGGATCGGCGCTCTGATCCCCGGGAAAGATATTTTCCAGCCCCCGACTCCACGAGATCGTGCCCGCGGCGAAGACCCACGCCCCGCTCGGAGCCTGGTAGATGGACGAATTGGCGTAGCCGGCCAGCCCGCCGGAGTCCATGAACGGGGAGTGGGAAAGAAGCGTCTGGTTGGTTGTGTTGGGCCCCGCGTAGGTCGACATCAGGCGATCCATCTCGTAGCCGACGATGCCAGGCACCGAATCGCCATCGTGGAAGCCGGTGCCCGCGTAGACCCAGCTCGAGCTGTTGGTCACGACGTAGGGCACCGTGCCACCAAAGGCGATCGACGACGTGAACTGGACGCCCTCGAGGGTTTGCTCGGGTCGATTGACCGGCGGATCACGGAATTCGACGGTGGTCGTCGGCCCCTGCACGGGATCGATGGTGGCGTTCTTGTAGCAGACGATGACCCGATTGGCCGCGCCTGACGCCGAGGTCTCGAATCGGATCTGCCAGAAGGCGGCGTCCGCCGTGAAGAAACCGACGTTCACTCCCGCGTCGCGTGCGGCCTGGGCGGCGTCGAGCATCTCCTTCGACCAGTACTCGTCGTGGGCCACGGACAGGAATCCTTTGCTGTTCAGCAGCGCGCCGCCGTTGGCGTGCGTATCCACATCGGTCGTATACGTGACGTCATAGCCGTTGCGCTCGAGCCAGCGGACGAAATAGACCTCCCAGTAGAAGAACTGTCCGGAGCCGTTCGCCGTGTAGGGGCGGTCGAACGATACCTTGACCGCACGTGGATCTCCCGCGACGGTGTTGGCCCCGTAGCTGTTGTACGTGTAGAGGCTCTTGCCGGTGAGGCCGTCATTCGGGTAGTTGTTGTAGGCCTCGTAGGTCGTGACCGCCTCCTGGTACAGAAGAGGCGCCGCGCGGCCGTCCTTGACCACGAAGAGCACGTAGTTCTGATACCCCTGCGCGTTGGTGAGCAGCGCGACATAAGTCCCGGTTGTCCAATCGCCGGGAACGGTCAGGGTGTAGCTCGGAGTCCAGTTACAGGCGATCAGTCCCGTGTTGGGGTCGGTCGGGCACGTTGGCTGCGTCGTGCCGTCGAGCGGGCCGACGTGAAGACGAAAGCGGCCCCCCACGCCGCCGTACCAACCGATGCGATAGAAGTCGATCGTGTATGTCTGCGCAGGGTTGGTCGTGATGGAGATAGCGATACTCTGGTTCTGATAAACGCTGGTCGCCGAGGCGTAGCCCTTGATCTGGCCGGTGGCGTCAGTGGACTGCTGCGAGCCGATCAGCCACGCGCCTGTACCAGGCTGCTGGTTCTCCGTGACGATCGGGTTGGTGGCTGCCAGCGCCGGCTTCATGGGACTCGGGGCGGCCAGGTCGAACAGGATCAGCGCGAGCAGCACCAGGATCAGGAATCTGGCGCCGCCAGCTCTCAATCTTCCGTTCACGAGCGCATACCACCTTGACATCGACATGTAGCAATCTCGGTGCCGGACATTGATTCGACTTTATCGCGGGGGCCGGCGGATGAAAATGAGACATGTTGTCAATTGGCGCCCACAGTCCCCGAGGCGAGCGGGACAAACACCCCATCGCGCCCGGTCCATCCTCGAGGTAGCGTCGAGACAGTGCTCACAGGTTTCCGGCCCGAGCCTGCTCGCGTCACCCCGAACAGGCATGTCGCGTTCGTCGATCTTGGTGCGCAGACGCGGGCGCTGCAGCCGGCACTGATCGCTGCGATCGAGACCGTGTTGAGCCGCGGCGACTTCGTTTTGGGGCATGACCTGGAGCGCTTCGAGGCCGAGTTCGCGGTCTTCTGCGGGACCGGCCATGCCGTTGGCGTCGATTCCGGCCTCTCGGCGCTCGAGCTCGCCCTTCGCGCGGCAGAGATCGGACCGGGGGACGAGGTCATCACCCAGGCAAACACCTTCATCGCCACCGTCGCGGCGATCCTCGCGGTCGGGGCGCGACCCGTCCTAAGCGATTGCGACGAGCAGGGCGGGATGGATCCAGCGGCTGTCGAGGCCTGCATCTCGCCGCGCACGCGGGCCCTCGTCCCAGTCCACCTCTTCGGCCGCATCGGAGAGATCGACGCGATCGTGGCGCTGGCCGCGACACACGGTCTCGCGGTGATCGAGGACGCCTGTCAGGCGCACGGGGCCGTGTGGCATGGCAAACGGGCGGGCAGCTTCGGCCTCGCTGGCGCTTTCAGCTTCTATCCCTCCAAGAACCTCGGCGCCTTCGGCGATGGTGGAATGCTGGTCACGAACTCCCCGGCGCTCGCAGACAAAGCGCGAGTCCTGCGGTCCTACGGCCAGCGGGTCAAGTACGTGCACGAGGCGACCCCGATGAACCATCGCCTGGATACGCTGCAAGCCGCGATTCTCAGGGTCAAGCTTCCGCGCCTCGACACCTGGAACAACCGCCGGCGCAGGCTCGCGGCCTCGTACCTGAAGCACCTTGGCGGCCTGCCGATCGGACTCCCCCCGGCCGAGGAGGAGGGACGCCACGTCTATCACCTATTCGTCATCGACCTGGACCGCCGCGACGAGCTCCGCGCCACCCTGGCATCGGACGGCATCGAGACCGGCATTCACTATCCGATCCCGCTTCACCGCCAGCCTGTTCTGGAAGCGCTCGGCTATCGCGAGGGCGCTTTCCCCCGCACCGAGCGCCTGGCAGCACGCAGCCTCTCCCTGCCGATGTACCCCGAGCTCCCGCTGCACCACGTGGAGCACGTCGCCACCTCGATCCGCCACTGGGTTGAAGGTTGGGCTTGAAGCTTCAGCTGCAGGAGGCGGTGCCGGCAGCGTCGAGGTCGTAGATTCGAATGACCTCTCTGCCTTGACTTGCTCGAAGAATCTGCTCGCGTTTCAGGAGCACGGCGTCGTAGCCCACATGCAGGCTGTCGGCGTCCTCGAGGAACTGCAGGCGTGACCAATCGGCCGGGTCGTCGAATTCTGCAGCAGGCCGGCCGCACCCGAGCAGTTGCGCGAAGATCGGGCTCGCGCTCATAAGGAGGGCATGGGCGTCGACGACCACCCAGCGCGCGGCGTCATGGCGCAGGCTCTCGATGGTCGAACCGGCGGCCGGCGTGACGATCCCGTGCTCGGGATCGACCCCGGCGACGACGTCCCATCTCTGTTCGGTGTAGGCGACGAATACCGGGCCGCGAGTCGTAACGATCGGACCTGGGTGTGCGGCGAGCCATCGGCCGGCCTGCGCGGTGCCGCTCGCTTCTCGCGCGAAGCTGCTTTCCGTCCAGCCGGTCACGAGACACGTCGCACAGAGCGTGAGGGCGACGGTCCACTGCAGCGCGGGGCTCCTGAGCAGCGTTACGCCCCGGGCAATGACCAGCGCGGCGAACGGGACGCAGGCGACGATCGCCCGCGGCGCCTTGTCGTGAGCGGCGCTGAAGAAAAGGAGGGTGCCGACCATGCTCCAGATCGCGATCGCGGCCAGGGGATCGAGTCTCCTCCAGCTCCACAGGCAGGCGACCAAACCCAGTCCCACCGCGAGAAGGAGCGTTGGCCCTCCAAACTCCCAGAGCGTACGGAGATAAAAATCTGGGAAGGCGAAGGGAAGGGGCGCTCCGGCACCGGAGTGAATGAACTGTCGGCTCAGCAGAGGGGGCAAGTGCGGGAGCCCGACGGCAGCCGCCGCACCAAGCAGCAGGTAGGTCCCCACGATGGCCACGGTGGGAACCAGGCACAGGAGCCCCAAGCGTCCGATCGGCGCAATCGGCGGCAGATCGTGATGCCGGTACCACCATGTCAGCCAGCCGAGCACCAGGACGATCGGCAGCAGGATCGGCAGGAGGCGGTAGTTCAAGCTCAGGGTCCCCACGATGGTGACGACGGTCAGGGTGGCGAGCGTTCTTGAAGGTCGGGCATCCCACCAGCGGTCCAGGAGCAAGAGCACCAGCGCCAGACCGGCCAGGTAGGCGGCCTCGGAGAGGACACGATGTTCGTAGACGAGGCTCAGCGGCACCGCCGCTGCGAAGACACCCGCGAGGGCGGCCGCCGGAGCGCCCCAGCGTCTTTGAGCCAGCGCCGCCAGCGCCACCACCATCACGAGCCCGGCCAGGGCGCTGAACCAGGTCAGGTTCTCAGGCGCTACGCCGGTCGCCATCAGAGCCCCGAGGACGAGGTCGTATCCGACCTTCCAGTCGAGACCGAAGAGGAACACGTGGCCGTGCCCATGAAGCGGCATCCACCGCTGGGGCTGAGTCAGGACCGCCACCAGGAAGCGGCCGTTCGAGATCGACCAGCCTTCGTCGTACGCCACCGGCCCCCCACCAGGCAGCCCCCACGCGCGCACGGCGACGGCCGGCAGCAGAAGCGTTCCGACGGCAATCATCTTTGCCAGCTTCGAACTGGGCACCGAACGAGCGTCGAGGCCCGCGGTCCGAACCCGCCCCGCCGGTATGGATGAGGCGGCCACTGGATTTCTCACTATCGCGGGATAGGCGGGCCGTGTTTGAGCGCCGGCCAGCCGCCATTGAGAATGTCGACCCGGCTGTAGACGGCCAGACGCGTGCCGACGATGTGGAAGATCGGTCGATCCACGAGCGGTGCGAGCTCGTTTACGACTCTGTAGATTCCCGGGTAGTAGAGGTAATCGTCCCAGACGATCGTGCCTCGATCGGACAGCATCCTGAATGCCGCGTCGGTGTCCGACCTGACGTAGTCCATGCTGTGGCTTCCGTCGATGAAGACGAGATCGATCTTGCCGTGGAACGGCGAGAAATCGAACGTCGCCGAATCCCCGAAAAGTTGTGTGATCCTGCCCGCCTCTGGGGTGCCACGGAACCGAGCGCCGCGGTCCCACACCACGAAGTACTCGGGGTCCGTGACGTCGTACTTGAGGTGATCGACGGCGTCAAGGGTGGGCAGATCGAGCGTGAAGACGTGGGCATCGGGATTGTTGTGAGCCAGAAGCCAGGTGGTCTGTCCGAGGTACGTCCCGATTTCGAATACGTTCCGGCACTCGAGGAGCTTGCATAGGGCGCCGAGAACCAGACGGCAGTGGCGCGTGACGTCTCCCTCGACCAGGGTGGTATCCATCCGGAGATCCGCGAGGTCGACGTTCAGGACACCGGGCGCGAGAAAGCGCTGGAGCTCTAGCCAGATGTGCCCGAGCAGACGGTACCTCGACCCCTGCCCGCCCGTGATCAAAGTCCGGGCCAGACCGGCTGAGATCGACCCGATCAGGTGACGGTTGGCCCACAGCTGGGGTCCCACCCGCTGGCCGTTGAGCCGGCGGGCAAGGCGGCCAGGAGTAAGGCGCAAGAGATCATCCGCCTTGCCGGATTGGTGGTCGCCGTTCGCCGCACGCAGCATTACGACTGAGGTTAAGTCTGCGCCGGGTGGAGCCTCAAGGGGACAATCGCCTCCAGTCTGGGACTGAGCTGTCCGCCGGTGCCGCGTTGCCCATTTCGGCGCCCTGTGATCGGCCGTAGCGTGGTGTGCGAAAGCGATTTTTCGTCACCTCTCTCTTACCGCATCGGCCACATGAACCAAGATCCGGTCGTCGTCATCGGCGCCGGGCCATACGGCCTTTCCGTGGCTGCCCACCTGAGAGCGGCGCGCGTTCCCGCTCTCATCTTCGGCCAGCCCATGGCCTTCTGGCAGAGCATGCCGCGCGGAATGAACCTCCGCTCGGCATGGAGCGCCACGAGCCTCTCAGCTCCTGGCGGAGCCTACAGCTTGGACAGCTACCGGACCGCCGTGGGAGCTCAGCGGCAGCTTCCCATTCCGCTGCCCTTCTTCATCGACTATGGCCTCTGGTTTCAGCAGCACGCCGTCCCGGAGGTCGACCCCACGCACGTCCAGCTGCTGAACAGCGAGGACGGTGGGTTCCAGGTCGAGCTCACCGACGGGCGAAGCGTTCGCGCGTCGCGTGCGGTGGTCGCCGTTGGCATCGACAGCTTCGAGCACGTTCCGGCGTTAGCCTGCCGCCTTCCCGCATCACTCGCGTCGCACACGCGCGAACACCGAGAATTCAGTCGATTCAGCGGAGCCAGCGTTGCGGTGGTCGGCGGCGGCCAGAGCGCCATCGAGTCGGCGGCGCTGTTGAACGAGGCCGGCGCGCGGGTCGAGCTGATTGCGCGAGGGCGCCTGCGATGGCTCAAGCTCCACGACTATCGCGGTCCCGGACGACGGATCCTGTACGCGCCAAGTGACGTAGGGCCTCCAGGCCTGAACTGGCTGCTGCATTTCCCGCTCGCCTTCCGCCTTCTTCCCACCAGCGTCAGAAGCGCGATCACGAGGCGGGCCGTACGGCCTGCGGGCGCGCGCTGGCTCATGGAGCGGGTGGTCGGGCACGTCCGCCTGACCACGCACACCTCGGTGGTGGAAGCGATCCCGGACGCGCGTGGCGTCTATCTCGATCTCAGCGACGGCACGAAGCGCCTCGTGGACCACGTGGTCCTTGGAACCGGCTACAGGCCCGCCGTGGAGAAACTGCCCTTCATCGCTTCCTCGCTCCGGGATCGGATCCGCCAGCGGGGCGGGTTCCCGGTCCTCAACCGGTGGCTGGAATCGTCCGTTCCGGGTCTTCACTTCGTCGGCGCTCTGGCGGACGGCAGCTACGGCCCGATCTGCCGGTTTGTCTCCGGCGCGGACGTGGCCGCTCGCCAGATCGCCGCCTACTCCGCTCAGGAGCCCGCGGGGTGAATCGCGCCGACGGCGTCGGCGCCGTCGTCGTTGGAGGTGACTACCAGGGTCTTGGGATCGTCCGCAGCCTCGGGCGGCGCGGCCTGCCGGTGTGCGTGATCGACGACGAGCGCTCGATCTCGCCGCACTCCCGATACACGACTCGCGCCGTGCGAGTGGACAGCCTTCGCGACCAGGACCGATCGGTGGACGTGATACTCGAGGTCGGCACCCGACTCCATCTCGACGGCTGGGTTCTGTTCCCCACCAGGGAGGAGACGGTCGCCGCGTTTTCCCGGCATCGGGATCGCCTCCGCGAACGATTTCGGGTGCCGACCTGCGGGTGGGATGCCGTGCGGTGGGCGTGGGACAAGCGCAACACCTACAGGCTGGCCCAGCAGCTGGACATTCCCGTCCCGCGGACGTGGTATCCGAAGTCGGAAGTTGACCTTCGGGACATCGACGCGGAGCCTCCATTCGCGATCAAACCGGCGATCAAGGAACACTTCCTCTACGCCACGAAGGCGAAGGCATGGAAAGCCCGCACCCGAAACGAGCTGGTGGAGCTTTTTCGGCGCGCTGCTTCCGTGGCCGGGCTCGGTGAGGTGATGGTCCAGGAATTCATTCCTGGTGACGGTTCGCAGCAGTTCGCCTGCTGCGTCTTCTTCAAGCGTGGCACCGCCGTCGGCCAGATGGTGGTGCGGAGGCTGCGCCAGCACCCTCCTGATTTCGGACGCGCCAGCACCTATGTGGAGACCACGGACGTGCCGCTGCTGGAGAGCCTTTCTAAAAGGCTGCTCCGGGCGGTGGACTACTACGGTCTTGCCGAGCTGGAGTACAAGCTTGACCCGCGAGACGGCCAGTACAAGCTCCTCGACTTCAATGCCCGGACCTGGGGGTATCACTCGCTCGGTGGCCGGGCGGGTGTGGATTTTCCATACCTGCTCTTCGCCGACCAGATCGGCTGCGCCCCCGAACCGTGTCGCGCGCGCGCCGGCGTCCGTTGGGTCCGTATCCTGACCGACCTGCCCACAGCTCTGGGGACGCTCGCCGGTGGCAAGCTGGCGTGGCGGTCCTACGTGAACTCGCTCCGGATCGCTCACACCGAAGCCGTGTTCAGCAGGGACGATCCCATGCCGGGGCTGGCCGAGATCGCCTTGCTTCCATATCTATGGGTGAAGCGGGGCTTTTAGGCTTCTGGCTTGCGGGCGACGGCAAAAAGAAAGCAGCCAAACAGCGATGGCGCCGCCGTCTCCAGCACTCGGTAGAGGTTCGATGTCCGCAAGTCTCGGCCCGCTCGCAGACGCCGTCCCATCCATGGAAGATCGCCGAGCAGGCTCCCCGAGTGCCCGCCGACCCGAACCGACCGGAATCCGCACCACGTGAGAAGCCGGTGGAGGGCGCCGGCGCTGAAGAAACGGATGTGTGGATCGGCCCACGGCCGCTCGACGGCCAGGGCGTATCCGAACGGGTTCCACCTCCCGAGGAGCGCGAGATCCAGCCGCCGTCTCCAGTAGGCGACGTTGGGCGTGGTGACGATCAGCGTCCCTCCGGGACTCAGGACACGCAGGATCTCCAGCATGGTGCGATCGGGCAAGAAGACGTGCTCGATCACTTCGAGGCACAGAACGACCTCGAAGGAGTTGTCTGCGAACGGAAGGTGGTCAGACCCGGTGATCAGCCGAGCGTCAAGAGCCCGACCGCGAGCCGCCGCAACAGCACGTTGGGAGATGTCGACGCCGATGTAGGCGCCGCCGCATCCGGTCACCACGGTCCCGGCCCTGCCGTCGCCACAACCCACGTCGAGACAGCGAGCGCCTGGATACAGGTGTTCCCGGACCAGCATCTCGACCAGGCGGGGCGCGCGTTGGTCGGGCCGTTCGAAGGGCCGCCAGTGAACGTCGTAATAGGTGTCGTAGTAGCGCCGGAGCTCCGCGGCGGGTTCTTCGGCCGCGGGCTCAGATGCCATCCGGGCGCGCCTCCGCTCTGATCCCCGAACCGATTTCTCGAGTCATCCCGCCGACCCTGTAGAAGCGGCGGACGAGTCGAGCCGCGAACACCTGCGCCGGCCGCACTTTGACCAGATCGGCCGTCTCAAGCCCCGTCGTGAGCAGGCGGCCGAGCCGGTCCATCGCTCCCGAGCTCCAGCGCCAGCCCCGCGCTGCGCACCAGTCGAACGGTCCGCGGAGCGTCCCGCCGGAAAACGCCTCCAGGTCCAGGCCGTGCTTTCGCGCCACGCGGACCACGGCGCGGCCTTCGCTGAAGGCGTGCTGCCCGTAGCGACGGGGGCTGACGGCGTGCATGTGGTAGGCAAGTGCTCGCGGCTCGAAGACGAAGGGGATGCCGAGAGCCGCGACGCGCAGGCCCAGGTCGGTGTCCTCGCCGCCATATGTCCGGAAGGTCTCGTCCCAGCCACCGATCGCGAGCCAGGTCTCACGGCGGATGGAGAAGTTGCCTCCCCACACGTGCCAGGAGACCGAGCTGTTGGCGACGAGCGCCGACATGGAGGCGCGCCGAGACCGCTCGTACACGAGCGAGGCTCCACAGCGGCCATGGCCCGGGGCGAGCGGATAATCTCCTTGCACCAGCACCGGACCGAGTCGTTCATGCGCCTCGAGGTGGGCGGCGACCAGATCTGGCGACGCCAGCTGATCATCTCCGAGAACGATCAGGACGTCATAGCGCGCGCGGCGGCCCGCGGCGTTGGCGGCCACCACCGCGCCGCTGTTCTCCTGATAAAGCCAGCGCAGTTTGTAGGCCGGCTGCATTCCGGCCAGCGCGGCGACGGTCCCGTCGGTCGACCCGTCCACCGCCACGATCACCTCATAGCGTTCCCGTGCCACGGACTGATGCCCCAGGCTGGCCAGCGTCTCGAGAAGCACGGCGCGGCGGTTGTAGGTGGGGATGGTGATCGACGCTCGAAGGGCAGCCGTCAGTAGGCTCCGCGACAGCTGAGGACGACGAAGATCGTCTTCAGGAGGATCAAGGCGTCCAGCCCAAGCGACTGTCTAGAGATGTAGTCGCGATCGGCGGCCATCCATCCTTCGAGTGTGCAGTCCGAGCGGCCCCTGACGACCCACAGGCAGGTAAGGCCTGGCTTGGCGTTGAGCCGGATCAGGTCATCCGGCCTGAACTGCTCGACATGCTCGGGGATGCACGGCCGCGGGCCGACCAAGCTCATCTCTCCGCTGACCACATTGAGCAGCTGGGGGACCTCGTCCATGCTGGTGCGCCGCAGGATGCGACCGACCCGCGTGACCCTGGGATCCTGGCGGAGCTTGTAGACCGGGCCTTCGACTTCGCCGCGCCGGCGCATCTGCGCGAGCCGGGTCTCGGCGTCGATCTGCATGGTCCGGAATTTGAAACAGCGGAAGTGCTTGCCCCTGAAGCCGACGCGCTCCTGCACGAAGAGGACGGGACCCGGGGAATCCAGCTTGATCGTTACGGCGATCACGACCCACAACGGGATGATGGCGACCAGCGCGAGGACGCTCACCAGGACGTCCATGACGCGCTTGGCCGTCGCATAGAAAAGCCACTGACGGCGGGTCGTTCCGACCCGCGCTTCTATCGCGGTGAGCATTGGCTCCGAGGCTAGCCCCTGGCGCCATCTCCGATAAATGGGAAACAGCCGAATGCCGCATGGGCCCGAGCCCGAAGCATCGCCGCCATGTCCCAGGACTTTGGCCCAGGGCCTGGGACGTGGGCCGGTCCGAGAGAGGGTACTCGGCGACGGCTCCACGCCGAACGCCCATTTCTACAGGCTCGGCGACCACCTACGCTTGCCCCGGAGGTCGTCCATAGCACTCGACATCACGACATCACGGAAGGCAAACGGAATACGGCGGCTTCCTGCGCTCGGTCGCCGGGCGTCACCCCCCGCGGTCGAGGCCGTCAGCGAACCGCTGATACAGATCGGCATCATCGGCTACGGGTACTGGGGACCGAACCTGGTCCGCAACTTCTGGGAGATCCCGGCATGTCGGGTTCGCGCAGTGAGCGACAAGCGCGAAGGCCAGCTGGCGCGGGCAGTGGAGCGCTACCCGGCGATCACAACCACCGCCGACTGCCACACCCTGATCGCCGACCCCGCGGTGGACGCGGTGGTGATCATGACACCCGTGTCCACGCACTTCGAGCTTGCGCTCGAAGCGTTGCAGGCCGGCAAGCACGTGCTGGTCGCCAAGCCTATCGCCACGAGCTCCGAGCAGGCGGCCGTGCTCATCGAGGAGGCGGCGCGGCGAAATCTCGTGTTGATGGTCGACCACACATTCATCTACACGGACGCCGTGAGGCGCATCAAGCAGCTTGTCGACGATGGCAGCCTCGGGCAGCTCTATTACTACGATTCGGTCCGGGTCAACCTCGGGCTCTTCCAGCACGACGTGAACGTCCTGTGGGACCTGGCGGTCCACGACCTATCGATCATGGACTACGTCCTGGGCGAGCAGCCGCGCGCTGTCGCGGCGACTGGGGCTGCCCACATCCCCGGCCAGCCGGTCAACATCGCGTACCTGACCTGCTTCTTCGACAGCAACGTGCTCGCGCATCACCACGTGAACTGGCTGGCCCCGGTCAAGGTACGGCGCACTCTCGTCTCGGGAGAGCGAAAGATGATCGTGTACGACGATCTGGAGCCGAGTGAGAAAGTCAAGGTGTACGACCGCGGGGTCACGCTCAACAGTGGTCCGGAACGAGTGGCTGAATCCTTGATCAATTACCGGACCGGTGACATGTGGGCGCCGCAGATCAGTCTGACCGAGGGCCTGCGAGTGGAGGCCAACCATTTCCTGGAATGCATCCGGCATGGCGGGCAGCCGCTTTCCGACGGTCATGCGGGTTTGCGGGTGATCAGCCTGCTCGAAGCGGCCAGCCGGTCGCTTGCCCAGCGAGGCCAGCTCGTGGAAACGTCCGCCGGGCTGGCTCGAGGGCAGCTGGCGGTCTAGGCAGGACGGGAAAAGAACTGACAGCCGTCAATAGCCCGCCCGCGTCGCAGGGCAAGCACCTTCCCGTGCCGGGCGCCACTCGTCGGGTGTTGATGGTCAGCCAGCATCCGTATGCGTCCCATCAGACACAGCCGCCGTTCTGGGGCCATCCGGTGGTGAGCCGGAACGTCGCCGAGCTGCTCGCCCATGGCGTCCAGGTCGATCTCGTCTGCACCACGCCACGTCTTTGCTTCGGTCACCGGCCGCCCCAGCGGCGAGGGCTTCGCGTCTACGGCATCCCCATGCGGGAACGTCGGTCGCCCGCGCTGTGGTACCCGATTCAGTACTCCCTCTTCTTTATGTGGGCGCTTCTCGTCGTGTCCGTCCTGGGATGCAGGCGGCGCTACGACGTCGTCCAGGTCGACAACATCCCCGACTTCCTCGTGTTCGCGGCGGTCGTGCCCCGCCTGCGCCGGATGCCCGTGGTCTTCTTCCTTCTCGAGCTGATGCCGGACATGACGGCCGCGCGCCTGCACCTCAGCGCCGATGACCTGCGCGTGCGCCTGGTGACCTGGCTCGAGTGTAAAGCCACCCACGCCGCCGACCGTGTGATCACTGTCAGCGACCGACTTAGACGCATCATGGCGTCGCGCGGTCTGGACCCTGCCAGGGTCATGATCGTTCCGAACTCGCACCCCCTCGATGACGTACCGGCGCGGCGACCGCCTTCCACGCCGGTGTTGATCTTGCCGACCACGCTAATCGAGCGCTACGGAGCCCAGGTCGCGATCCGCGCCGTGGCAGAGCTCCGGTGCGAATGGCCGGAGCTGGTGCTTGAGATCCTGGGCGCCGGCGAGTACCGGTCCACCCTCGTCGCCCTGACGGAACAGCTGGGCTTGCAGGAACACGTGACCTTCACGCCCGGGTTCATCCCCTGGCGCCAGGCCGTGGAGCGGGTCCGCCGGGCAACCCTGGGAATCGTCCCGATCATTTCCGACGGCTATGGCGACCTGATGCTTCCAAACAAGGTCTGCGAGTTCGTCTTCATGGACATCCCATTCGCGTGCTCGCGGCTTGCCGGCATCGAGGAGCATCTTCCTCCCGACGCGGTCGCCTATTTCGAGCCCGGCGATTCGTCCGGCCTGGCGGCGCAGATTCGCCGGCTGCTCAGCCATCCTGACGAGGCGCAGCAGCAGGCAAAGAGGGCGAGGCTGGCCATGGCAGAGCTCGCCTGGGAGAATGCCTCAGGGCGCTACCTGGAGGCGCTGGGGGTGGCGCCGAGCAGGACCGAGGGACGGCCGCTCGCTCGCGCGGCACATGGCCCCGCGGTCGCGGATCGCGCTGACGCGAGCTTGTTTTCCGCCAACACGCCATCAGCTTTCTGGCGACTGATCGGCGAGCCGGTGCCCACCGGCGGCGAGTGGGCCGCCGCCGCCCAGGCCGCCATCGGACAGCTGCCGGAAGCCGTGCAGGCAGGCAGCGACGACATCGACGGGCTCCTCTTCTCCGCGCTCGGCGAAGGACAGTTCGGGCCCGGCCACTGGCGCCTGTCCTCCGCCCTTCAGGTCTACTACGCGTTGAGACCGTTTCTGCCCCGCTGGCTGACACTGATGCTGCGCAGGTCGCGGAGCCTGACTGTCCGCAGCCAGTCGGTCCTCGGCTGGCCAGTCGAAGACCGGTACGTCCGGTTTCTGTGGATGACGGTTGCGCTTCTGCTGCAGCAGACCGGGCGAGCCGCCGTCCCCTTCATTCACTTCTGGCCCCACGGCCGGCGATATGCCCTCGTGCTCACCCACGACGTGGAGACGGCCATCGGCCAGGCACGGGTGCGCGAGCTGGCGGACATCGACGCGAGTTACGGGTTCCGATCGTCATTCAACTTCGTCCCTGAGCGGTATACGCTGGATCTCGACCTCGTGGCCGAGCTGCGGCACAACGGCTTCGAGGTTGGCGTCCACGGCCTCAAGCACGACGGCCGGCTGTTTCAGTCCCACCGCGAATTTCTCCGCCAGGCGGAGCGCATCAACCGCCACGTCAAGACGTTGGGCGCCTCCGGTTTTCGGGCGCCCTGCACTCACCGTCACCCTGGCTGGATGCAGGTGCTCGACATCGAATACGACCTCTCCTTCTTCGATTCCGATCCTTACGAGCCGATCCCTGGCGGCACGATGAGCCTCTGGCCGTTCGAGATCGGCCGGTTCATGGAGCTGCCGTACACACTTGTCCAGGACTACACCCTGACCTCGGTGCTGAAGGAGACCAGCCCACGGTTGTGGCTGGAGAAAGTGGATTTCATCCAGAGGCACTGCGGAATGGCTCTCGTGAACACTCATCCGGACTACCTGCCGGACCGAACGACGCGCGACGTCTACACCGCTTTTCTCGCGGCCATGAGCTCCAGGAGCGACTACTGGAACGCGCCCCCGCAGGAGGTAGCTCGATGGTGGCGTGCGCGGCGAGAAGCGCCGTCGATCGCGGATCTCCCCGGCGCCGTGCAAGGTACGCTTTCACCGGCCGACGCCACGGCCGCTCCGCAAGCAGTGCTCTGCCTGGCTGGCTGAGCCTGGCTCGATGCAGCGGCCGGGACTGCAGCCCAGACCGCAAGCCTTGCGCCCATTTCCCACGCGCGGGCGCCTACGTACGCTGAGGTCTATGGCGCACTCGTCCGGCTGCTCGACGCCGCCTATGTCAGGTGAGCCGCCCGCGGTTACCTGAATGATGGAGGATCGGCCGCCACTGACCCTGAGCGACGCATTGCTGCAGCGGCGGCTGCTGGTGCTCGCGATCGTGGCCACCTTTGTTCTGGGGGGCGCAATCCTCTCGATGCAGGCGCCGGCATACGCGGCCTCGGCGATGATTTACCTGGACGTCTCGCGGACGGCACCAGGTTTCGATGAAGGTGCGGCGGCCGGCGAGCTGCTTCAACATGACCTCATCGTCCTGGCCTCCAGCCGTGCAGTGCTGCAGGCGGCCTGCGCAGCTCCGGACGTAGCGTGCACAGACGAAGAGCGAGCGGCACCTGAAACGCTCGCAAGTCGGATCACAGTCAGCGCCGACCGGGGCACGAGCACGCTCCGGGTGACCGCGGAGGCGCCGACCGCCACACAGGCGGCGGCGCTGGCCAACGCGGTCGCGCAGGCGATGATCGAACAGGACACAAGCGAGGTCGTTCGGCTGTTCAAGCCCGCTCGAGACGATCTCGAGAGGCAGCTTGCGAGCGTGCGCGCGGCGATGGACAACGAACAGCAGCAGCTCCTGTCCTCACCCACGGGTAGTTCGGCCGCGGCCGCTCATCAAGCGCAGCTGAGCACGCTGCAGCTGCAGTATTCGGCCCTCTTCGGCCGCCTGCAGGACCTGGCCGAGCAGCAGGACCGGCTGACGAGCATGGCAACCATTTCGCAGAGCGCGCTGCCGCCGGCGAGCCCCGAATCCCCGAACCGCCTCCGCTACCTGCTCGCTGCGCTCGTCGCCGGCGCCGTCGTCGGCGTCCTCGCCGCGCTTCTGGCACAGCGCTTCGACGACCGCATCCACGACGGCGAGGCGCTGGCCCGAGCCACGAACACCCCGCTCGCCCTGGCCGTTCGCCCAGCAGGTCGCCGCGACCCACATCCGGCCACGGCGCAACCGTACTCGCTGGCACTCGCCCGTCTGCTCGCTCAGTCTCCGCGTGCACAGACGGTTCTCGTGACGGCCGCTTCGACCAGTGACAACAGCCTGGCGGCCGCAGTCGGCCTGGGAGAGGTCGCGCTGGACTCCGGCCAGCGCGTCGTCGTGGTTCACGGCAACGGCTATGCGCCCGCGCCTCGCCAGCTCACGTCGGGCGGGGACATCGCCGGACTTACGACCATCGCCGCACCGTCCAACAATCGCGGCGACCTCGACGCGGCCGTCGCCAGCGCCACGGAGGAGTACAACGGAGACTCCGCCAGGACTCTCGTTCTGGTTGCGGTTCCCTCTCCGGACACCAGTCCCACCGCCGTCATGCTCGGCCGGACGGCGAAACGAGCGGTCCTCGCGGCGACGGCGGGCGTCACGCGCTTTCGAGACGCGCGCCGCACGGCCGACCTGCTGCGGCAGTCCGGTGTCGATGTCGTGGCGGCGATTCTGCTGCCCCGGCGTACCGCCAGAAAAGACCGGTGAAGCCAATCGCCGGACGTCGACTTGTGGTGGCCTGGGACAAGTCCCAGCCGCGAACCCGCGCCCTTGGTCCGGCGCTGGGCGGCGAATCCCACCTTATATATGGCGGCTGGCCAGGGCGGCAGGCCGCCCTCCTCCCGTTGCGGTATCTCGCCGACGCTTCACGGATGTGGCGGATGTTGCGCCGCCGACGCCCGGAAGCCCTGGTCGTGATCTCGCCTCCAACCGTTGCGCCGCTGGTGGCGTGCGTCTGGAGCCTGGTCCATCCCTGCCTGCTCGTCGTTGACTGCCACACCGCCGCCCTTCACTCGCCGAAATGGGGCTGGACGCTGCCCCTCCACCGCCTCCTCTTCCGTCGCGCGGACACGGTTCTGGTCCACACCGAGGAAGATGACGGGCGAGTCCGCGGATGGGGCGTTCCGGCCTTGCTGCTGCCGGATGACCTGCCCGATGCTGACCAGGCGGACCCGTCCCTTCGGAGCACGAGCGTCCCGCGTGTTGTGGTCGCCGGCAGCTTCGACCGGAACGAGCCGGTCGCGCTCACGCTCGCCGCGGCTGCGCTGCTTCCAGACATGGAGGTGCGGTTGACCGGCGATGTGCGGCGGCTTGCGCCGAACGTGCGCTCGAAGGCGCCAGAAAACGCCGTCTTCACTGGATATCTCTCTTACCCGCAGTTCCTCGGTGAGCTCCTGACCGCCGAGGTGGTGGTGGCGTTCAGCACCGATCGGCACATCATGAATCGAGCGGCCTTTGAGGCGGTCGGCCTCGGTCGTCCTCTCGTCTTGTCCGATCTCCCAGGACTCCGGGCTCGATTCGGGGAGGCGGCCCTGTTCTGTCGAAACGAACCGGCCGCGATGGCTCAGACCATCCGCCAGGCGCACCGCGACGGGCAAGAGCTCGCCAAGCGCAGCCAGGTCCTCCGGCGCCGGCTACAGGCCCAGCGAGAGGCGGCCCTCGCCGAGTTGAGGTCGATGGTGGAAATGGCCTCGGCCGGCCGGTCCCGCGGCCCGGTGAGCTCAGCGTCGTGACCGCCGGCCTCGTTGCCCGAGGCGCGACTCTCATGCGGAGCGGGCTCATTCGCAGCGCCCTGGGCCTCTACGCCATCCAGGCCAGCAGCTGGCTGCTGCCGTTGGCGACGATCTTCTTCCTGGCCCGCAGGCTGGGTCCTGAGCACTGGGGGCTCCTCGTCTTCATGCAGGGTGCCGCCGCCTACGTGATCTTCGTGGTGAGCTACGGCTTCACCTATTCGGCCACCCGTGAGGTGGCTCGCAATCGCGGCGACCCGGATAGGCTTGCAGCCATTCTCGCCGGCGTCCTCGGCGCCAAGGTGACGTTGGCCATCCTCTCACTCCTGATCGTCATCCCGGCAAGCTTCCTGGTCCCGGCCATCCATCGCAGCCAGAGCCTGCTCTGGCCGACCATGCTCTGGGCATTTGCCTGGGCCTTCAGCGCGACCTGGTACTACCAGGGACTCGAGCGCATCGGGGTCGCGGCGGGATGCGAAGCGTCGGCTCGCGTTCTCTCCCTGGCCGGCATCCTGGCGTTGGTGCGGTCCCCAGGCGACACCTGGAAGGTGCTCGCCATCCAGGGTGGTCTGATCTTTGCCGCCGACCTCGTCGAGATGGCGCTTTCGTACCGCCAGGTGCCCTTTCGAATGCCTACCCCTCGACTTGTGTGGCAGACGCTCCGCTGGGGCTGGACCATGTGCCTGCTCGGAGGTGCGCTCAGTCTCTATACGATCGGAAACGGTTTCATCCTCGGGCTCTTCACATCTTCAACCGTGGTTGGCTATTACATGGGCGCCGAACGTATCAGCAAGAACTTCGCCACCCTGCTCAGCCCGATCACACAGGCCGTCTTCCCTCGGACCAGTCACCTCGCCGGACATGCTCGAGTTGAGGCGGCCAGGCTGACCCGGACGAGCCTCTTCGTGATGGGCGGCACCGGCTGCGTCATAGGCATCCTGGTCTTCTTTGCCGCCCCGTTTCTGGTTCGCGTGGTCCTCGGGCCGGGTTTCGAGCCTGCTGTCGTGGTCCTCAGAATCCTGGCCTGCCTGCCGCCGCTGATCGTGGTGAGCAACGTCCTCGCAGTCCAATGGATGCTGGCGGTGGGCCTGGACCGTCTGGTCAATACGCTCATGTTCTCGGCCGGGGTGCTGAACGTACTTCTGGCGGTCGCGCTGGTGCCCCGGTACATGCACGTCGGCATGGCGATCGCGGTGGTCGCCGCTGAGGCGCTGGTCACTTTCGGGCTCTACGCCGTGGTCCGGATCAAGCACGTCGACCCGCTGGCGATCGCCAGGCTCGGCGAGCAGGCGGAGCCTGCAAGGCTGTCGGCCTGACCGAGGGCGTGAGCTTGATCGAGGCCATCATGCCGCGGATCATGGCTTTGATCCCGCTCGTCCCGGCTCTGGGCGCAGGGCTCGCGTTTCTCGCCTTGACCTTCTGGCGCCCAGCAGCCGGCTGCGGCGTGTTCATGTTATTGACGCCGCTGACGACCGGCCTGGGCCGAGGCACGATCGTGCCCTTCTTGCGCCCAAACGAAGCCCTGCTCCTCGCTCTCCTCGCGAGCCTTGCCCTGCACCGCCTTCACCACCCGCAGCCGCGACCGATCACGAGCCTCGACCTGGCGGTCGGAAGCTTTGCCATCGGCACGGTCGTCGTGCCCTCCCTCGTGCTCTTGGTCTCGAACCAACCCGGTCTCCTGGGCACGGAAACGCTCCGCGACGTACTGGCGCCGGCGCAGTTCCTGCTGGTCTATCTCGTCTTCTCGCGGACCCCTTTCTCGAGCCGGAGCGAGCGGTTGATCCTGAACCTCGCGATGCTCGCCGGCGTCATTGTGGGTCTAGTGGCCATCGCGGAACTCGTCGACGTGGCCGGGATTCAGGAGCTGATGGCCAGGTATTACCCGGTTCCCGTCACGCCAAGCTGGGATCCGGTCTACAGGCCGATGTCGACGCTCGGCCACTACAGCGCGGTCGGGGCTTTCGGAGCCATGAACTTCACTCTGGCCCTGTCCCTGGCGACCGTGCGCCATCCCGACTTCTCCAGATCCTGGTTGAGCGTGGTGATGGTGGTGAACCTGGCGGAAGTGGTCGTCAGCCTGACGTGGGCGCCGCTGTTGATACTCCCGCTCGTGACCGCGATCGTCCTCTGGCACGGACGTCACGTACCGCGGGAGCTTGGCGTCATCTTCGGAGCCCTCGCCATCGCCCTTGTCGTTTTCTGGCCGGCCGTCAGCGGGCGCATCGCCCAGCAGGGTCTGGCCTCGTCAGCCGGCCTGGTGATCCCGCAGACCTTTGAGACTCGTCTTGACCACTGGCAGGAATTCTTCCTGCCGGCGCTTGCCGACCACGTCTGGCTGGGTAGCGGGACGATCATCCCGAGCATCGTCCCTACGCCGTTGACCGATTTCGTCGACAACGAGTACCTGCGTGACGG
The DNA here is from genome assembly GCA_036393875.1 of Candidatus Dormiibacterota bacterium. Taxonomy (GTDB): domain Bacteria; phylum Chloroflexota; class Dormibacteria; order Dormibacterales; family Dormibacteraceae; genus UBA10449. Next base: position 11,657 of record DASWGF010000099.1, on the reverse strand, counting down.
TTTCCGGGCGGGGGTCGTGGGTCTCATGCTCCTGCTGGTCATGCTGCTGGCGATCGCCCTGACCGGGTGGAGGAGCCGGCGGGCCGTCTCCAATCCGACGGCGCGGAGTCTCGGAAGCACGTGCCTGGCCCTTGTCGTCTTCCTCGCGCTGATCGGAGTGACCGCCGAGTACCTCTTCTTCGGTGGCGTCTCTCAGGAGTTCGCGATGCTGGTCGGGCTGCTGGCGGCTCGGAACGTGGTGGAGGCCCGCGCGGAGCAGCGATCAGCGACGGGCTCGCTCACATCCCACAGTCCAGCTTGATCGTGCCTGCGGTGGCCGCAACGACAGCCTGGATCATCTCGGTCCAGGGGGCGGAGAGGTCGCCCGCGTCCCAGTTCTGGTAGAGCCCGAAACCGGACTCATGCATCACGAAGTGCACCCAGGAGACGCCCAGCTGGTTGAAGTTCGCGAGATCATCCGGCACGTACGCGGTGCCCTGTGAGAGGAGCGCGCCCACCTCGCCGACGAGAAACGGGCGCTTGGTCGGATTTGAGGGATCGGCGCCCGGAAAGCTGCAGCCCTCGGCCCCCACCGGCGCGAAGCAATGACCCGACCAGAGGATGCGGTCGCCGTTGACCGATGGCAGATCCCAGTCGGCTGAGCTCACCTCGAGGAGGACGAAATGGTTCGGACCGGCCGCGGTGATCGCGTCGTAGACCCTTTGCGCCCAGGAGTCGTAAGTGGCGACTGAGGGCGGCGCGGGCTCGTTGAACACGTCGTATCCGGCGATCGTGGAGTTGTCCTGGTAATGACTGGCGAAGTCGGCCCAGAAGTCGATCAGCGCCTGCTGGTTGGGCGCCGAGTTCCAGAATCCATCCTGGCCACCATATCCGCCGTCGGTGCCTCCGGGCGGCTCGTACATGACAGGGATCAGCCAGAGATGATTGGCCATCGCCCAGGCGACATGCCGATCGACCTCGGCGAAGAACTTGGCCCTGCCAGCCGCGTACCACGCGTAGTCGAGACCGAAACGGATCACGTTCTCGCCCAGGACGCCGCTCGCCTGCTCATAGTCGGCGATGTTGGCGTTGATGAGGTCGATGTCCGGCCCGCCACAGCAGGACAGCGCCGGCTCGTTGTTGAAATTCTCACCCCGCAGCACGACCTCCTGGCCTTCGAAGACGAGCTTGCCGTCGCTGACAGTGAGGTAAGAATCCGTCACCGGACGAGCCCAGTCTGTGGTCGCCAGGCCGGAGGCGGGCAGCGCGGAGCTGGCTGGCGTCAGCAGCGCGGCCAGAAAGCTTGCAAGCAGGGCGACATGGGCGGGACGCAAGGTCGGCTCCACAGTCAGTTCACCGCACGACCCCCCGACCCGTCAACCCGGCAAGTGCCACCACGCATGGGCGCTCGTCCCAAGCAGGGACGATGCTGTCCCGCGACGGAGCTGGCGAACCCATTGCCGAGTGGCGTGCCCGCTGCTTTGGTTGAACCGAGATGGGAAGTCCGGGAGTCACGATTCACCAGACCGCAGAGGTGTCGCCAGGTGCCGCCGTCGGCGCGGGAACCAGGGTCTGGAACGAAGCCCAGGTCCGGGAAGGCGCTCAGGTCGGTCGTGACTGCATCCTCGCCAAGGGGGTGTACGTGGACGCCGACGTCGTGGTCGGCGATCGCGTCAAGCTCGAAAATCGGGTGTCCCTGTTTCGAGGAGCGCGTCTGGGTTCGGGCGTCTTCGTCGGACCCCACTCATGCCTGTTGAACGACAAGCGGCCTCGCGCGACCACCCTGGGAGGCAGGCCAAAGCGGGAATCGGATTGGATCGTGAGCGGCGTGACGGTGGCCGAAGGAGCCTCGATCGGGGGCGGCTGTACCGTCCTGCCGGGCGTCCACATCGGACGTTTCGCGATGGTGGGAGCGGGCGCGGTTGTCACCCGAGATGTACCGGATCACGGTCTGGTGGTCGGCACTCCGGCGCGGCTGGTCGGCTATGTCTGCGAATGCGGTTGCCGCCTGCAGGCGGACGGCACCTGCGCGAGCTGCGGCGGTCGCCTCGAAACTATGCCGGCCTGAAGGCGGGGCCTGCGTCGACCAGCTCGGTGAGGATCGAACCTCTGAGCATGACGAAGCACACCCGCCGGCCTTCGAAGGCCACCGCCGGCGTCGGCCGACCGAGGAGCCGTGCTCCCCTCGCCTGGAGCTTTTGCAGCTCCGGCTCCAGCGGGTCAGCCAGGAAAGCCTGGTGGTAGATGCGCACACCTCTCGCGAGCCAGCCGTCGAGGACGGTCGATCCGGGTAGCTGCTCGAGCACCTCGAGCTGCGGGCCGCAGCCACGCAAGAACAAGCCCCTGACGCCCAGCACCGAATCGGTGAACGGCGTGCCCACCGCCGAGTAGCCGAGGCTGGACAGAGCGTCGACCTCCGCGGCCAGGTCGGGCGAGGCGACGCCAAGATGATGAAAGGTCAGCATGGTGTTTCACTGCTCCTGCATGCGACCGAGGCCACGCCCGCCGGCAGCCGCCACGACCACACGCTCCATTCCGGTGTCGTCCGCTCGGAGAGGTCAGCGCCAAGCCAGTAGAGCAGGTTGGCGCCATCTGCTTTCGCCATCGCCTCCTTCTGCGTCCACAGCCGGTAGAAGCCTGCCCGGCCGCCGGAGGGGCCGGCACGTCGAAGGCGGCGTGCTTCTTCGGGGGCGAAGAACCGGTCCGCCAAGCCCCGCCAGTCCAGGCCCGGCCGGAACCGCTCCACGTCGACCCCGACCTCGCCTCCTCGAGTCAGCGCGTAGAGGACGCGGTCTTTTGAGTGCGACACGCTGAAGCGAAGCGGTGGCTCACGCGCGGGAGTTATCAGGATCGGCTTGCCGTTCGACTCCCGTCCGAGACGGATGCTGCGTGGCGTGACGCCCAGATAGCGCGCGAGCAGGACGCAAAGCTGGCTGCGACCGGCAGGCCGTTTCAGCGAGCCCAACCAGACGTGCACCTCTCCCGGCTCCAGCGGAGCAAAGCCCTCGATCCGCTTCGAGCGTTTGTCAGGAGCGGCCAGGACAAGAAGCTTCACGCCCGGATCGGCTTCAGGTTGCGGTAGAACTCGACGGCCGACGCGTTCGGACCGAGGGGCACTCCACAGCGCGCCACCGGCCGGGCCGGATTGCCCTGCACCATGGTCATCTCCTCTACGTTGCCGGACACCACGCTGCCGGCGGTCACCACCGCCCCACGTCCGATCGTCACGCCCGGCAGGATGATTGCGCCCGGGCCGACCCAGGCCTGGTCTTCGAGCCGGACTGAGACGGTCCCGCGGGCCAAAAGCGTCGGGGTCACGTCATTGAAGTGGGCGATGATCATGCTCCGCGCACCGAGGAAAACGTCGTTCCCGACGGACACCAGCTCCGGATGCATGGTCTCGATGATCACATCGGTGCTGATGAAGACCCCTTGGCCGATGTCCACCCCCCTCCAGCGGTGCAGACGCAACCTGAGATTGCTTCCCCCAGGAAGGAACAGAGCAGCCACCTGGAGAAGCCGGATCTTGACCGCGCGCAAAGTCTCCATGTGCGCCTAAGCGGAGCGCGCCTCGCTCTGGGACAGCTTCATCCGCAGGAATGCCTGCAGCTCGCCGAAGGTGGCCGAGACCCGCAGCCGCTCCAGCTCCTCGTCATCGAAGCGAACGGCAAAGCTCTTCTCAACTTCGAAGATGACGTTGATGTGCGAGAGCGAATCCCATCCGGGGATCTCGGTGTAGGGGGTGCCGGCCACAAGCCGAGCACCCGGCACCCGGAACAGCTTCTGCACTATCTCGACCAGCGTCGGGTGCAGTGCTCCGAGATCGCCTCCACCTACGAAGGGGAGGGCGTTCATCGACTCGAGTATATGAACAAGGCCGAAGAGCCGAGATGAGCTTCTTCGTCGTGGTCCCAGGACAAACGCCCATCGGGATTCCGGCCTCTCCCAAGGGACAACGCGGTAGAGCAGGATCGTTTTTCACCTTGCGGCGTCGCGCGCTCCCGGCACACGCTCGAATGGCATGGACGGTGCAGGACTCCTCGCGCCGACGCTGGACCCTACCAGAGAAGATCTCCGGCGTGCCCTCGACCGCGACCTGAAGGCAATCCCGGCCGGCGGCGGGGTCGGGTTCGAACGGTCCATGGAGATCGCCGCCGCCTGCCGGCAGCTCGGACAGCGCGACGCGGCGTACAGCTGGCTGCGGCAGGCGGCATGCGACGCAGAGACATTCCTCCAGTGGCAGGCGGCGGCGCTCATCTTCAGGGACATGAGACGCGAGGCCGCTCCCAGGGCTAGGCGCACGGCGCGAGTGGCGGTGCTGGGCAGCTATACGACGTCGCAGTTGGCGCTCCTGCTCGGCCTGGCGGCGTTCCGAGAAGGGGCCGACGTCGAAATCTATGAGAGCAGGTACGAGCAGTACAGCCAGGACCTGATCGACTCCGACAGCGAGTTGCACGCCTTCCACCCCGAGGTGGTCATCTTTGCCGTCCACGAGGGGGCGCTCCGCTTGCCTGAGCTGAGCGACGATCCAGACGCCGCGATCGGCGCCGAGCTCGAGCGCTGGCGGGCGCTCTGGGCGCTGGCAAGGGAGCGTGCGACCGCGCGCGTGATCCAGCACACGTTCGTGACCCACCCGGCCCTACCGCTCGGACACCTGGCGGGCAGGCTCGGGTCACGTTACGCGATGGTCCAGATGCTCAACTCCCGCATGATGCGAGAGGCCCCCACCGAGGTCGCGTTCGTCGATTGCGAGAGGCTGGCTTCCTGGTGCGGGAAGCGCGTCTGGTTCGACGACCGCTACTGGTACCTGACCAGGCAGGCGCTCGCCCCGGACGCCCTGCCGCTGCTCGCCCGTCACACCGCCGCGGTCCTTGCGGCGACGCTTGGCTTGAGCAGGAAATGCCTGGTCCTCGACCTCGACGGCACCCTCTGGGGCGGAATCATCGGCGAGGATGGGCTGAGCGGGATCACCCTGGGCGGCGGCCCGGCCGGAGAGGCCTTCGCCGATTTCCAGTCGTTCCTCCTCGGTCTGAAGAGGAAGGGAATCCTCCTGGCGGTCGCCTCCAAGAATAACGACTCCGATGCCCGGCTACCCTTCGAAAAGCACCCCGACATGCGCCTGCAGCTGTCCGACTTCGCCGCCTTCGTCGCCGGCTGGAAGGACAAGGTGAGCGACTTGCGCGCCATCGCCGGCGAGCTGGGGCTCGGCCTCGACGGCCTGGTCCTGGTCGACGACAGTCCTGTGGAGCGCGCGCTGGTGCGCGCTCAGCTACCCGAGGTCGACGTGGTGGAGCTGCCGGCGGATCCGGCGGAATACGTCCGGACGCTGACGGGCTACCTCGGCCTCGAGACGGTGACGCTGACGGACGAGGACACTCGGCGCACCGAGCAGTATGTGGCCCGGCGCGAAGCGAGCCGGCTGGCGGGGGCCACCGCCAATCTTGCCGAGTTCCACCGCAGCCTCGAGATGTCGGCGCGTGTGAGGCCCTTCGACGAGCTGACCATGGCACGCGTCACACAGCTGATCGCAAAGTCGAACCAGTTCAACCTGACCGGGCGGCGCCCCGGACTCGCTGAGCTGAGTGCGCTCGTGCGGGATCCGAACACCGTGCATCTGTGCCTCAGGCTGCGGGACCGCTTCGGCGACCACGGCCTGGTCAGCGTCCTGCTCGGACGGCAGGACGGTGAGGCGATTGAGATCGATGTCTGGGTGATGAGCTGCCGAGTGCTCGGCCGCACTGTCGAGGTCAAGATGATCGAGCACCTCTGCCGAGAAGCCGCCGCCCGCGGTTGTCGCAGCGTGCGCGGAACATATGCCCCCACGGCCCGCAACGAGCTGGTGCGAGACCTGTACGCGGATCTCGGCTTTGAACTGATCGCCGACGCGGCCGGAACGACTACCTGGGAATATGACCTGTTAGGCAGGGGAGCGATCCGCAACGATCTCATCGCGGAGTGGGCGGACGATGGACCGCGCCCGGCCGTCTCCACGCCGGAGGACGCGATCGCGTTGCCGGAATGACGGCGCGAGTGGTGGGAGTCTTCCCTCCACGGGCGCGCGCCGTCCGGCGCCGCCTGTTCGATGCCCTCGAGCTCGCCTTTCCCATTCGGTTCGAGGGCCGTGAGCAAGGCGACTACGGAGGCCTCGATGCCGCCGTTTTTGTGGCCGCGCCAGCGCCAATCCAGCGCCCACCATGTCCCTCTCTCTGGTTCGAGCGCGGTGACGTCGAACGTCCACATAGCGGCAAAGTCCGCCTCTCGAGTGACACGTTGCTGGATGGACGCCTGAGTGGTCGGGTCCTAACGGATGGCGAGGCCGACGCCGCACCGGTCCTGCGTCCATCTTTCCCCGCGCGTGTGCTCGCGGCCACGGCAACCGGCCCGGTATGGGTCACTTCCGAGGACTTCGGGCTGCCGCGTCGCTACCTCGCCGCGCTCGCCCCCGCCGAGCTGGAAGTGGACGAGCCGCTGCGCGCGCGTTTCCGATCCGGATCGTTCATCGGTCTGCTTCCACTCGTGCACCTTCTGCGCGAGATCTCCACGGAGTGGTCCTGGTCCGATCCGCCACCCCGCGCCTGCTTCATCATCGACGACCCGAACCTCCACTCCCTGACCTACGGCCACATCGACTTTCGCCGCCTGGTGGCGCATGCCGCGCGTGGCGGCTACCACATCGCCATCGCCAGCACTCCCATCGACTATGGCTTCGTACACCCGGCGGCGCGCGCCCTCTTCGCCGCCCACACAGGACAGATCTCGCTGGCGATCCACGGCAACAACCATGAACGGCACGAGTTGTCCGGCGTTCGCAATGAGGCGGCGGCGCTGGCCATCGCCGCGCAAGCCGTCCGCCGCTGCGAACGCCTTGAGCGGCGGTCAGGCCTGCGCGTCCCGCGGGTCATGTGCGCGCCACATGAAGAGTGCGGCCGGCTCATGCTGACCGCGCTCTTTCGTCTCGGGTTCGACGCCCTGTGCAAGGAGCCGAGCTGGCGAGTCAGCCACGATGCCGACAACCCCGAAGCCGTCCTCACCGGATGGGAGCCCGCTCAGACGATCGCGGGCCTGCCCGTCCTCCCTCGCTATCGACTGTTGGGCGATGAGGAGGACGTTGTCTTCCGCTCATACCTGAACCTTCCCGTGCTTCTCTACTTCCACCACCGGGACCTGGCCGGCGGGCCGGAAGTGCTCGACGCCGCCGCTGACCTCGTCAACCGCGTCCGGCCGCACGATTGGATGTCGCTTGCCGACGTGTGCAGATCCAACGTGGTCTCCCGCCGAACGGGCGAGACGCTGGTCGTCAGGCCCTACGCGCGGCGGGTCTCGGTGCGTGTCGACGCAGACGTGCAGCGGATCGTCGTCGAAGCCGCGCCGTCCGAACCGACGGTCGAGGTACGCGTCTCGTGCGGCTCGCTGTCCGCCCTCGGGCTGTCGGGGCGGACGTTCATGCTTCCTGGCCCCTGCGCCTCGCGGGCAGAGATCGAAATGGTGTCTGCGGAGGCTTTGTCCGCCGACGCCTTCCCGCGACCGCTGCCACGGTTGTGGCCGGCGGTTCGGCGAGCGATGACCGAATCTCGCGACCGTCTCGGGCCGCTGTCCGACCGGCTTTGCGGACGTCGCGCCGGCCGGTAGCCAGCGTTACAGCTCGATCAGTGCGTTGCGGACGGCGTTAAGGTGCTGATTCTTTCGACCTTTGATGCAGACAGCTACCTGATCCAGGCTCTACGGGCCGGCGCGTTCGGATATGTCTTGAAGGACGCCCAGCCGGCGACCATCGCGTCGAGCGTCATGGCCGTGCTCGCCGGTATCCGTACCCGATGAAGCCCACGCCCACCGTCCAGCTCGGCTTGCCACGTTGAAGGCGCCGGTAAAGGGCATGCGGCTCGGGCCGCTTGGAGCTGCCGCCGGCCGCGGGCCCGAAGTCGTGCACACGCGGACGCTACCGTCAGATCTGGGCTCCGGGTGCGATCGGTGGATCGATGCTGAAGGGAGCTCGAGCTTGCGTTCGCGAGCCCGCCGCGGTGGGCGGCTCCACCATCGTGGGCGAGGTCCGACGAGCCGAGCCGGATTTCCAACCACCAGCGAATCGGGTGGGACGTCGTGCGTGACGGTGGCACCGGCCCCCACCATGGCGCCTTCGCCAATCGTGATTCCGCAGATGATCGTGGCGTTGGCGCCGATGCTCGCACGCCGGCGGACGAGCGTGGGAACCACCTGCCAGTCTCCGACCTCCAGGAGTTTCCCTTCGTCATCGACCGCCGACGGATAGCGGTCGTTCGAGAAGCAAACATGAGGCCCGACAAACACACCGTCCTCGATCGTGACGCCCGTGGGAATGAAGACGAACGGCTCGATCTTCACGTTTCGGCCGAGCACCACTCCACGCTGGATCTCGACGAACGACGCGATTTTGCAGTTGTCGCCGACCTTGCAACCAAACAGATTCACCTGGTCGGGGTGATGCACGACGACGTTCGGCCCGAGCTCCACATCTGGCGCGATCATGCTCCCCATGCTAGGGACGGGGCCGGCAGCGGCCTATGGTCGCCATCGGAAGTCGCGACCTGGGAGGCGCCCATTATCGGGCGCGCCTGTCACAAGGCAGAGGGACCTCGTCCCGGGTCAATTGCGATCGGCGAGCCGTCTAGGACGGAGCCGACGATTGGCGCCGGTCCGCCGGGTTGGCGCGACGGTCTAAGAGTCCCCGGATCGTTTCGGAAAGTGTGTCCCGCATCAGCCAGTTCTTGACTAAAGTCGCAAGGACCTTTTGCTCTCGATTGATGGGCATGGCCAGCTCGTTCGGCGAGTTGGTCAACACGATCACCGCCAGATCCTGAGTTTGCTCATCTCCGAGCACGCGCTCGAGAATGGTCACACCGTCCAGGTCTGGCAGTGTGTCCAGCAGAAGCACATCTGGTGGCGACGTGAGGGCCTTGTCCAGGGCGGACTGCCCGTCGTGGGCGACCTCAACTTCCCATCCATGCGCTTCAAGCGTCGACCGATACAGGTCGCGGAGCGTGGCATCGCTCTCGGCAATCAGAATTCGACTCGCGACCGGCTTCTGACCGATCCTCCGGTCAGGGCCAGAGCGTCTTTCAGCCGTCCGATCGGGATCAGGGTGGTGTCCTGTCAAATCCAGCCTCAGATTTCAACAAGTGCCTTCTTCACCGCGTAGAGGACCGCCTGGGAACGGTCGTAAATTTGCAGCTTTTCGTAGATGTGGCTGATGTGATTGCGGACGGTCTTCTCACTGATCTTCAAGTTGAAAGCGATCTGTTTGTTCGCTTGGCCCCTTGCGATGAGCTTCAGGATCTCGACCTCGCGAGCGGTCAACCCGTCGTAGAACTCCTTCGGCGTGCTCGCGCCGGTGAGCATGTCCAGCACCCGATTGGCGACCGCGCCGGCCATCACTCGCTCTCCCGACAACACGGCCATGATGCTCGACGCGACCGCGGACGGCTCCGCATCCTTGAGGATGTATCCGCTTGCACCCGCCTTCAGCGCCTGCAGGACATAGGTGTCCGCCTCGAAGGTGCTGAGGATCAAGACCTTCACTTCGGGGTGGTCGCGAACGATTTGCTGGGTCGCCTCAGCACCATCGAGACCGGGCATTCTGAGGTCCATCAGCACGACGTCGGGCTTGAGGGCCGCTGTTTTCTTGACTGCGTCAAGTCCATCTGCCGCCTGGCCGACCAACGTGATCCGCGGATCCTCGTCCAGGAGGCGCGCCAACCCGCTCCGAAACAGCGTCTGATCGTCCGCGATCAGGACGCGGGCAACACGTGCTTCGGTGACCACCGCAGCGCCCCCCTCGGAATACTGACCGTGATCGTGGTTCCGGCGGCGCGACGGCTTCGAATGGTCATCAACCCTCCGGACAAGGCAGCGCGTTCGCGCATTCCCACCATCCCCATGCCTATCGGCTTTTCGTCGAGCCACGCGATGCCGCGACCGTCGTCCCGGATTTTGACGACCAGCCGTTCCCGCGATGCTTGGAGGGCGACCTGGACGCTGCCGGCCCCGCCGTGCTTGTGGGCGTTGGTGAGCGCCTCCTGGATGATGCGGTACAGGTGGATGGAGGTCTCAGGCGGAAGGGACGTGGGCCACGATCGCGACACCCAAAGGTTCACCTTGATCCCGGTGCGCAGCTGGTAGGTTGACAGCAGTCGCTCCGCGAGAGCATGAACCAGACCGTTGGCAAGCCCGGGCTCACCACGCAGGTCGCACAGGATCTGGCGCATGTTGTTGAGCACCTCCCGAACGGAGGTCTTGACGTAGTCGAACTGAGGGACAACGGCACGGTTGCCTTGCTGCTCCCTGATGAAAACTTCCGTTTGCATCAGCAATCCGTTCAAGGGCTGCGCCAGCTGATCGTGGAGCTCACGCGCAAGCTCGCTTAGGATTCGATCGCGCTCGGCCTCGATGCTCTGGTTGGAGTGGGGCAGCTCGAGGATCGTGGCCTCAGACTTGGCCTCCACCTCGAGGTCTGTAAACCTGCTCACCGATGGTTCTGCTAGGGCACGCGTCATCGTCACCACTGTGTCATCGTCACTACGTCAACGTCCTCCAAAAAAACATGCGCGGGCCAGACACCCCGAGCGTAGTTGGTGATGCGCCAAACGGTCACCGTACAAATGGCAGATTGTTCGGTCATGCAATTGCGGTATTGACATCACTCGCCTCGGGTAACCAGAGCATCGCCGGCCGGCCACATATAAAAGGACGGGCGGCTGCCGAGATTGGTCGCGACCTAGGTCTGGATGATGTCCGGCAGCGCGTGGCCGTCGAGAATGAAGTCGGCCATCAGCTCCCCCATCACCGAAGCAAACTTGAAGCCGTGCCCGGAGCACGCGCTGAGGACCGTGACCCCGGGCAGGTCGGTCGGCGAGGTGGCGATGAAGCGCTCGTCTGGAGTGTTCGTGTACATGCAGACGCGGGCGTCGACCACCTCGCCCGTCGCGCCTCTCAGTTTCTCGCGTGCAAACTCGCGGAGCGGCAGCAGGTCGGCGTCTTCGACCTCGCGGTCGATGGAATCCGGGTCGGCGCCGGTTCCCTCATGGTGAACGGCCAGCTTGATGCTGCGGCCGTCCGTCGTGGGAAAGCCGTATCGAAAACGGCCGCCGGCGAGCTCGCGGATGAAGATCGGAAAGTGTTCCGGTGAGAACGAATCCGGATCGTCGACCGCGAGCCACGCCATCACCTGGCGTTCGACGGCGAGCGGCAGGCCGAGCTGTGGCAGCAGCTTCGAGGTCCATGCTCCCGCCGCGACCAGCGCGCGCTCGGCTGCAAAGCGGCCGCGCGAGGTCTCGACGACCACCCGGCCGTCCGCTGCGATGATGGCCGTGACCTCGGTCTCTGTCATCAGCCGCGCGCCCAACGCCTCGGCTCGCCCGACCGCGGCTGCGACCGAGAGCTCTGGCCGCAAGAAGCCGGCCTGTTCATCGAGCACCGCGACGTCGCCCGCCTCGAGCCGGTGCTGCGGGTAGAGGCGGTTCATCTCGCCCGGGTCGAGCAGCCGGTGCGGGAGCCGGCTCTGCCGCGCGCTGTTGAGGACGCCGGCCACGAGCTCGCCATCCGGCGGCCCGATCGCGAGCCCGCCGGTCAGCGTGAGCAGTTCGGCGCCACTCTCGTGCTCGAGGTCCCGCCAGAGCCCGTGGGCGCGCTGGAGCAGCGGAACGTAC